>NZ_JADCNK010000014.1:0-145482 GCF_014947265.1 Pedobacter sp. MR2016-19 | reverse complement strand
AGGGGTGCCTATAAGGCGGGGTGATTTTGTTTACTGCACCAACCCACCTAAACCCGGTAGTAGCGGAAATCCTTTTTGCTTGCAGCAACCCTCAATTTCCTGTCATGCTGAGGCACGAAGCATCTGCCGCCTATGGAACAGATCCTTCGTGCCTCAGGATGACAGCACCACAAAAAGATTGTAGCGGATAACGGGACTACCGCAACCGATTAGCATTGAAACTTGCTTTCCAAAAAACAAAACAATTTTTTAAAAGAGGAAAAAGACCTTTACACCGTCCGCGTAACCTTATCCAGCTTACTATAATCCATCACCATTTTACCTTCTTCATTATGGTAATACATTTTCTCAAACTTAGCATCCATTTCTATTTCTTCATCCTGATAACTGGTTCTGGTGTGGATGGTCTGCGAGAAAGTATCATCAAAAGCTTTAAGGATCACAAAAACTTCAACTTCGGCATGTTGGAGCTCGGTTAAGGATTTTTCGAAAAACGGACTATCTTCGGTAATGGGGTGTACCAAGGTCCAGTTTAAAGAGAGGATACCAATTTTACTGCGCTCTAACGGCAAAGGATAAAACTTTCTAACATGTTTGCCATCAACGGTTTCATTGTACGACATCACCATCTGTACCTCAACCTCAATGAGCTGATTGCGGCGTAAATTAACCAAACGGCACATCAAGCCATGACCTTTTTCATAAGGAGCAATCACCATTTTTTTGCTGAAACTCACTTTAGAAGTAGGTCTGCTGAAACGGCCATACAATAATCCGGTAGCCAATGCAAATGCCAGTAAACCCAGCATGCTCTCGAAAGCGGCAAGCACACTGGTAATAAAGCCCTGTGGTGAAATGTGGCCATAACCCACGGTAGAAATGGTTTGCGCAGAAAAGAAAAAGGCATCAAAAAACTGATCGCGCAGGGTTACACCTTTGGCGCCATCTAAATTTTCAATCCCAACAACATTATATAAAACTGCAAAAATGGTATTTACCACGAGGTAGGCAAGAAGAATCACAAAGAAAAACCGTGTCCAGCTCATGGTTACCAAACGGGTGTAGGTATCATCAAATTTGAACCAGGGCAGGCCGGTACGTTCGATATTTGCCGAACCATCAGGGTTAAGCATGCGCTGGTTTTTGGTTACGGGATTGGATCCGAAACCGAAATCATCATTAAACTGTACTTTTCTTTTAAAGAAAGCCATATATTTTTAGAAAGATTTTGGAATATTAAAAAACAATGTCAATATTTGCTTTATACAAACATGATAATTAAAAACTTAAATAACAATTGGTGGTGGCATAACGAAATTCGTTAGGCAAATTCTATTGTTATATATATTTAAAATATTTTAAACACAACGAAGAGGATTGCCCAAAAAGCAATCCTTTTTTTATGCAATTTTTTTAACCGTCGCCACGGTTCGTGTCTCCACGAACCGGAATAAACATAATGGTTTGTGGAGACACAAACCATGGCGCAAAAGAGATAAATGAAAAATGAACCACAGATGAGCACAGATACACACAGATTTTTATCCGTGTTCATCCTTTTCATCTGTGGTTAAATAACATTGGAATAAACCATGGCGCAAGATTGAATATAAAACATGAAAAAAATATTAAACCATTTATTTGAGAACAAGAGTTTTAGCAGGGAAGAAGCAAAAAATATTCTGATCTCCATTTCGGAAGGCGCATTCAATTCTTCCCAAATTGCTGCTTTTATTACGGCTTATGCCATGCGTAATATTACCGTACAAGAGTTACAGGGCTTCCGTGATGCCATGTTGGATATGTGTGTAAAAGTAAATTTATCGGGTTACAACCTGATTGACCTTTGTGGTACGGGAGGCGATGGTAAAGACACTTTTAATATCTCTACCTTATCCTCATTTGTTGTGGCGGGTGCTGGTCATCCGGTGGCCAAACATGGTAATTATGGCGTTTCGTCGGGCTGCGGATCTTCCAATGTAATGGAGCATTTAGGTTATACTTTTACCAATGATGAAGACACTTTAAAACGCAATCTCGATAAAGCAGGGATCTGTTTCCTGCATGCGCCGCTGTTTAATCCGGCGATGAAAATTGTAGCACCAATCCGTAAGGAACTGGGGGTGAAAACATTTTTCAATATGCTGGGCCCGATGGTTAACCCGGGGCAGCCAAAATACCAGATGGTAGGCGTTTTCAGTTTAGAGCTTGCCCGTTTATATGCTTATTTATACCAAGATACCGATAAAAATTACACCATTGTACATGCATTAGAAGGTTATGATGAAGTTTCGTTAACCTGCGATGTGAAAACCTTTTCGAACAAGGGCGAGCAGATTTTAACGCTTCAGGATATGGGTTTTGACAGGGTTGATATGAATTCCATTAAAGGTGGCGATACCGTAGAATCATCAGCTAAAATATTTATGGATGTGTTAAACGGCGAAGCTACTGATGTGCAGAACAATGTAGTGCTGTGTAATTCGGCACTAGCGATTAAAACGATCAAACCTGAACTGTCTTTTGCTGATTGCTTTTATGAAGCCGAAGAATCTTTAACAAGCAAAAAAGCATTAAACAGTTTCAAAAACCTATTGGCATGTTAAAGTTAAAAGTTTGTGGAATGCGTTTGGCCGCCAATATTGCTGCGGTTGCTGAATTGCAGCCAGATTATTTGGGTTTTATTTTTTACGAAAAATCGCCAAGGTTGATTAGTGATGTTTCTGCTGAATTGATTAAATACATTCCCGCAGAAATTAAAACTATTGGTGTTTTTGTAAATGAAGAGCTTGAAAAAGTAAACGATAAAGTAAACACATTGAAGCTAAAGGCTGTTCAGTTACATGGCAGTGAATCGCCTGAATATTGTGCAGCATTAAAATCGACTTTCTCTACTTTGGAAGTAGTCAAAGCTTTTGGAATAGATGAAGATTTTGATTTTTCTGATCTGGAACCTCATTTAGATGTGGTGGATTACTTTTTGTTTGATACCAAAACCAAAACACATGGTGGATCGGGAAAAACCTTCAATTGGTCTGTTTTAGGCCGATATACTTATACCAAACCTTACTTTTTAAGTGGTGGAATTGATTTAGAACATAGCATGGCCATAAAAAATATAAATGACGAACGTTTATATGCTTTGGATATCAATAGCCGGTTCGAAATTGAGCCGGGCTTAAAAGATGCGGAGAAGATTAAAGGATTTATTAAAGAAATGAATAAATAGACTGTCATACTGAGGTACGAAGTATCTGCAAGCGACGAAGAACTGCTGACGATATTTAACAGATTCTTCGTTCCTCAGAATGACAAAATTTACGGATATGAAATACAAAGTAAACGAAAAAGGATATTATGGAGATTTTGGTGGTGCGTACATCCCCGAAATGCTTTATCCAAACGTAGAAGAATTGCGTCAAAACTATTTAAAGATTATTGATGATGCCGATTTTCAAAAGGAATTTCATCAGTTATTAAAAGATTACGTTGGCCGTCCTTCGCCTTTATACCTGGCTAAAAGGTACTCAGAGAGATTTGGCGCCAATATTTTCTTAAAAAGAGAAGATTTAAACCATACTGGCGCCCATAAGATCAACAACACCATCGGACAGATTTTATTGGCCGAAAAACTGGGTAAAAAAAGGATTATTGCTGAAACTGGTGCTGGTCAGCATGGGGTGGCTACGGCTACGGTATGCGCTTTGCGTAACCTGGAATGTGTGATTTACATGGGCGAGGTCGACATTGAGCGTCAGGCGCCGAATGTTGCCCGTATGAAAATGCTGGGTGCAAAAGTGGTTCCCGCTAGTTCTGGAAGTAAAACTTTAAAAGATGCCACCAATGAGGCGATGCGCGACTGGATCAATAACCCGGTTGATACGCATTATATCATCGGTTCGGTGGTGGGTCCGCACCCTTACCCTGATATGGTGGCGATTTTTCAATCGATCATTTCTGAAGAAACCAAAAAACAACTATTGGAGCAAACGGGGAGCGACCAGCCTGACTATGTTTTGGCCTGCGTAGGTGGTGGAAGTAATGCTATGGGCATGTTTTATCACTTTATGGATGATGAAAATGTTAAACTCATCGCTGTTGAAGCAGCCGGAAAAGGGGTATCGAGCGGATTTTCTGCAGCCACCACATATTTGGGTAAAGAAGGGGTATTGCACGGGAGCAGAAGTATTTTAATGCAAACACCAGATGGGCAGGTGGTAGAACCGCATTCGGTTTCGGCTGGGTTGGATTATCCGGGCATTGGGCCACAGCATGCACATTTGTTTAAAACCGGCCGCGGACAATACGTTTCCATCACAGATGAAGAAAGTTTAGATGCCGGTTTGCTTTGTACACAACTGGAAGGGATTATTCCTGCTATCGAAAGTGCACATGCATTGGCTTACTTAGAAAAAATGAAATTTAAAGGTGGCGAAAGCGTAGTGGTTTGCCTTTCAGGCCGTGGCGACAAGGATCTGGATACTTATATTAAATATTTTAACTTATAACCCTTAAATCCCCTGAAAGGGACTTTTGAGGTAATTTTTCACACAATTAATAGCCCCTTTAGGGGTTTGGGGTATGAACAGAATTAAACAACTCTTCGCATCGAAGAAAAATATATTATCAATTTATTATACTGCTGGTTATCCAAATACCGGCGATACGATTCAAATTGCTGAAGCACTGGAAAAATCGGGTGCTGATATGCTCGAAATTGGTTTTCCTTATTCCGATCCTGTTGCTGATGGACCGGTAATTCAAGCCAGTAGCAAACAATCGTTGGATCAGGGTATGACGCTTAACCTGCTTTTCGAACAGTTGAAAGACTTGCGTAAGACCGTTACCATTCCTGTTTTGTTAATGGGTTATGTAAACCCTGTTTTGCAGTTTGGCGTAGAAAAATTCTGCGAAGCTTGTGACGAAGTAGGGGTAGATGGTTGTATCGTTCCAGATCTGCCCATGGTAGAGTACGAGGAATTTTATAAAGATTGCTTCGAAAAACATAACCTGAGCAATGTGTTTTTAATTACGCCTCAAACGGCTGAAGAACGCATCCATAAAATTGATGGTTTAACCAATGGCTTTATCTATTTGTTATCCTCATCAGCTACTACGGGTAAAAACCTCGAAGTTGGCGATACCACGGAAGCTTATTTCAGCAGGATTAAAAACCTGAACCTAAAGAATCCAACGATGATCGGCTTCGGAATCAGTGATAAACAAACTTTTGATAAGGCTTGTTCTTATGCTAACGGAGCTATTATTGGTACGGCATTCGTTAAAGCCATCGCTGATGGGAATTTGGAGGAAAGTGTAAGTACGTTTATGAAGAAGTTTAAGAGTTAGTGTTGTACCACAAAGGTACGAAGACACCAGGATATCATTCACTTTGTGTCTTGGTGGTTAAAACTTTACTAGTTTCTTTTCACCATATAAGACATGTAAGAACATATTCGGTATTGCGCTTATATGTAACTTATATGCCTTATATGGTTCAGTCTTTTGACGGCTGTTATTACTAGGGCCGTCACCCTGATCCGATACCTATCGGATTTGTTTCAGGGTCTTTCGTACAAGATTGTCCAAGCATTCTGTTTACACTTAGGTCAAAATGATATTTTTTTCCTAAATTAGTGCCATTAAAATCTCTTTATAAAATATAATTCAAACAGAATTCAATTCTGACATTCCCATATCGTTCTGATCATGGGTATAAACTATTATTTTCTAAAATTTTATAAAGAACATCATGCAAGATTTAAAAATTGCTTTAATTGGTGCCTCAGGTAAAGCCGGTACTTATATTTTAAAAGCGCTATTGGCGCAACAATTCAGGGTAAAAGCCCTTGTCAGGAATCCAGAAAAACTTCAGATCCATCATCCCTCGCTGGAAATCATCACAGGCGACGTAAAAGATGCTGAAACGGTATATTCTTTTATACAAGGCTGCGATATCGTTGTCAGTGCCTTGGGAATGGGACAACCAGCCAGTGAAAAAACAATTTTTACGCAATCAACAAGTAATATCCTAACGGCGATGAAAGCCCTTGATCTGAAACGTTACATCGTCATTACGGGTATCAACGTAGATACGCCTGCTGATGAAAAGGATACCAAAACCCAATTTGCTACCCAATGGATGTACGATAATTATCCTGTTTCTACCACAGACAGGCAAAAAGAATATGATCTGTTAACTGAAAGTGATCTTGATTGGACTTTAATCCGTTTACCCTTAATCATGCAAACCGACGAACAAACGGCTGTAGGCACAAGTTTGGTTAATTGTGATGGTGAACAGATTAATGCTTCTAATTTGGCCCGGTTTATTATTGAGCAGTTAGGGGAGAAGACCTTTATAAAAAGGGCGCCTTTTATCTGGAATAGTTAGATTTTTTTACCACTAAGGCACGAAGTCACTAAGAAATTTGCCATGTGTTCTTTGTGACTTAGTGGTGAATCTTTTTCTTTTCTGAATCGTCATTGCTAGCAACGAAGCAATCTTACAACTATCGCGATTAGCGGGCGCATTAAGATTGCTCTTTCCCTTTAACCTGATCCGATAGCTATCCGATTTGTTTCAAGGTCTTAGCGGTTAAAACTTTACTAGTTTCTTTTTACCATATAAGACATTTAAGAACATATTAGGTGTTGCGCTTATATGTAACTTATATGCCTGATATGTTTCAGTCTTTTGGCGACTATTGCTAAGGCACAATACTTTGTGTTCTTTGTAGCTTGGTAGTTAATCTTTTCTCCGCTGCATCGTCATTCCCAACTTGATTGGGAATCCTAATGCCATGTTAGGGGTTTGTAGGTTTTATTAAGATTCCCGCCTGCGCGGGAAAGACGACCGTTCTTAGCAATGCCTTAAAATGACGATATTTTGAATGGATTTACCTACTCACCCAATCCTCATAACTCATCTCAAATTTCACTTCTCCTTTATTTACCACGCCGACCTTTTTCCAGCCTTGGCGGTTATAAAATTCTTCCGCACGGGTATTGGGGGATGTACCCAACCAAACCATTTCTTGAGTTTGATTAAAATACCAATCCATCATTAAGCGGTGCAGTTCTTTGCCGATGCCTTTGCCTTCAAACTCCGGACGAAGGAATAAAGCCCAGATATTATGTTCCTTTAAATCTACAATAGAGAAACCAACTACTTCTCCCTGTACTTCGCAAACCCAGCCTTTGCCACGTTGAGTAATAAATTCTTCGCAATCCTGGTCAGTAACCAATGCCGGATCGGACAAAATGTTCTCTTTTACAGTATGCCTGACAATTTGGATCGCAGGGATGTCAGTTGTTTTTGCTTCGCGGAAAATCATTTTTTATAAGTTCCTGAGAAAATTAATTTATTTGAAAAAGCCTTTTAAATACTTTAATCGTTGATTATCACTCGTAAAACTAATCAATAAAATGTTTATGACAAATGAATGATTGTGAATTCTGGAATTGGTTCTACATTTGCTTAACGGTGTTAGATTATTTACACCTAATATTCCAGTCATGGGAAGTAAAGAAAGAATTCTACGTTTAAAAGATGAAACCAGAACCAAAATTCTGGATGCTGCCTTGAACATTGTGCAAACAGAGGGATGGCAGGCATTGAGTATGCGTAAAATTGCTGACCAGATTGAATACACCGCCCCAATAATTTACGAGTATTTTTCTAACAAAGAGGGCATCCTGCTTGAATTAACCAGGAGAGGTTACCAGATTTTAGCGAAGGACATCCGAGCCGCCCGCGACAAACATGAAACCGCAGAAGATAAAATGGAAGCCATGTGGGTTGCCTATTGGAATTTTGCCTTTTCACACACAGAATTTTATCAGTTAATGTACGGTGTGGATATGGTTTGTTGCACCGTGAAAAACTCATTAACTGAAGCTGAAACGGTTTCGAATATGTTGGGCGATGTGATTGAATCTTTATTCGAGAAAAAACCGGTTTCTGAGGATGACATCTGTCGGAAATATTACACCTATTGGTCGATCATTCACGGCTTGATTTCCATTAACCTGGTGCGTCCGAATGGAAGAACAACAGATGAACTGAACCAGCAAATTTTAAAAGATGCCATCAAGGGCATTACATTATCGATTAACAGTTAAAATATTTTTTTTTGCCAGTAATTTAACACTGTTAGATTATTTATACACTATAATTCCAATTAAATTTAATCATATGAAATCTCTACACCGCTTGTACCCATTACTTAACACTGTTAAATGGTTTAATGGTATTAATTCAATGTTAACAATTTCTCTTCTATCTATAGTTTTAGTAAGCTGTAAGTCCGCTCCTGATCAGGCTGCAGCTGCACCGCCACCACCGGCATTGCCTGTAAGCGCGATTAACGCCAGCACAGAAACTACGTATATCGAATATCCGGCTTCTATTCAAGGCGCTGTTGATATTGATGTCCGTCCGCAGGTAAGTGGTTACCTACAAAGCGTTCTGGTTAACGAAGGCGCTTATGTAACTGCCGGACAAACCCTGTTCAAAATTAACGAAAACCCGTACCGCGAGGCTTTAAACAATGCCAAAGCAAGTTTACATGCAGCAGAAGCGGCTATTTTAAACGCTCAATTGGAAGTTGATAAATTAACACCACTTGTTCAGAATAAGGTCGTTTCTGATTTTCAGTTAAAAACTGCTAAAACGGCTTACAAAATCGCGCAGGCAAATGCAGAACAAGCCAGAGCCAGCGTTGCTTCGGCACAGATTAACTTAGGTTATACCAATGTTAAGGCTACAGTAAGTGGTTACATCGGTCGTATTCCTAAAAAACAGGGAAGTTTAGTTTCTCCGACGGATCAGGTTGCTTTAACACAGTTATCAGATATCCACGAAGTACATGTTTATTTCTCTCTTGCTGAAAACGACTTCAACAACTTTAATGCAAACTATCCTGGTAAAACACCTGCCGACAGGATTAAACATTTACCAGCAGTAGAACTTTTATTGGCTGATAATTCAGCTTACCCGATTAAAGGTAAGATCGATATGATCGATGGTCAGTTTGATAAAAACACAGGTGCCATTACTTTAAGGGCTAGTTTTCCTAATGCCAGCGGAACCCTTCGCTCGGGTAATACCGGTAAGATCCGTTTAGGTTTACAGCACGATAATGCCATTCTGGTACCGCAGTCCTCAACGGTAGAAATGCAGGATAAAGTATTTGTATTTACCGTAGGCGATAGCAGTAAGGTGAAAAAACAAGCCATTACCATTGTGGGTAAAGCCGGCGAAAATTACCTGGTTAAAGACGGGGTAAAAGCTGGCGACCAGATCGTGTTAAGCGGGGTTGATAAGTTACAGGAGGGCATGGTGATCCAGCCTCAAAAAGCAGCAGATAAAGTAGCTGTTGCAAAAACAAAAAATTAACAAACCATTAAAGTTTAAGCAATCATGTTTCAGAAATTTATAGACAGGCCTGTACTTTCAACGGTTATTTCCATCTTATTGGTAATAGTTGGTATACTTGGCCTAACAAAGTTGCCCTTAGAGCGCTTTCCAAATATCGCACCTCCGTCGGTATTGGTAACTGCGGTGTACCCTGGGGCTAATGCCGAAACCATTTTACGTTCGGTAACGCCATCATTGGAGGAAGCAATTAACGGTGTGGAGAATATGACCTACATGACCTCCAGCGCCAGTAACGATGGTACCCTGGCCATCACGGTTTACTTTCAACAAGGTACCAACCCCGATCAGGCAGCTGTTAACGTGCAGAACCGTGTTTCGCAGGCCACCAGTCAATTGCCTGCAGAGGTTGTACAATACGGTATCACCACTACCAAACAGCAAAACAGTTTTATTGGCGCTATCGGAGTTTACTCTGAAGATCCCAAAAAATACGATGCCGTTTTTGTAAATAACTATGCGCAGATCAATATCATTCCCGAACTTAAACGGATTCCAGGGGTAGGTTCGGCCAGTGTATTCGGTGGGATTAAAGATTATTCAATGCGCATTTGGTTAAACCCAAGTCAGTTGGCTACCTACAAAATTACACCTAACGAAGTGATCACTGCCATTCAGGATAAAAACCTGGAAGCGGCCCCTGGTCGGTTTGGGGAAAGAAGTAGTGAGGCCTTTGAATATATCATTAAATATAAAGGTAAACTGACCAAACCAGAGGAATATCAAAATATTGCGATCCGTTCTAATTCAGATGGTTCTATATTACGTTTAAAAGATGTGGCCCGTGTTGAACTGGGCGCATACAGTTATGGTAGTGTAAACCGTTTAAACGGACACGATGGGATTACCATCGGGGTAATCCAGTTATCAGGTTCTAATGCCAACGAAATCCAGATTGCGATTGACAAACTGTTGGCAAAACTATCAAAAGATTTCCCTGCAGGTATTAAATACAACCAGTTTTACCGTACTAAAACCGATCTGGACGAATCCATTAATCAGGTAGAACACACTTTGATCGAAGCCTTTTTACTGGTATTTATCGTGGTATTTATCTTCCTTCAGGATTTCAGGTCTACCTTAATTCCGGCTATTGCGGTTCCGGTAGCGATTATTGGTACTTTCTTTTTCATGCAACTGTTCGGCTTCTCTGTTAACCTTTTAACCCTGTTCGCACTGGTGCTGGCCATTGGTATTGTGGTAGATGATGCGATTGTGGTGGTAGAAGCGGTGCATGCCAAAATGGAAGAAAATCCTTCACTTAGTCCGAAAGAGGCAACCACCCAGGCGATGAGTGAAATTACCGGGGCGATTATATCAATCACATTGGTAATGGCAGCGGTATTTTTACCGGTTGGTTTTATGACGGGCTCAACAGGGATCTTCTACAAACAGTTCGCTTTAACCATGGCGATAGCCATCATTATATCAGCTGTTAACGCCTTAACCTTAAGTCCTGCATTGGCAGCCTTATTTTTAAAGAATAAACATGCAGAAGGCGGGCACAAAGCACCTAAAAAAGGTTTTGTAGAAAAGTTTTATGCAGGTTTTAACGGTGGGTTTAATTACATGACCAACCGGTATGTTGGCGGTTTGAAAGTGCTTATCCGTAATAAATGGATCAGTATGGGCGGGCTTGCCTTAATCGTTCTGGTTACCGTTTTCCTGGTAGGCAGAACCAAAACAGGTTTTATCCCGACAGAGGATCAGGGTTTTGTGGCGATAGCCGTGGCCAGTCCATCAGGAACATCATTGGCCAATACCAATAAAATGTTAAAACAGGCTGAAGCAGAGTTGAGAGCGATGCCATCAGCAAGATTTGTGATGTCGTTGGCGGGTTATAACTTTTTAACCGCATCCAACAGTCCATCGGCCGGACAGATTTTCTTATTGTTAAAACCAAACGATGAAAGAGGAGAAGTTAAAAACATCGATGAGATCCAAAATATTGTAAGGGCCAAAATGGCGGCCATATCTGCCGGTACCTTCTTTGTATTCAGTTTCCCTACGGTTCCGGGCTTTAGTAATGTGGAAGCCATGAACGTGATGTTACAGGATAAAACGAATGGCAGGCTGGATAAATTTAGTGGTGTAGCGAATAACTTTATCGCTAAGTTAATGGCGAAACCGGCTATTGCTTATGCTTTTACTTCTTATAAAGCAGATTATCCGCAGTTACAACTGGATGTGAACGACGAAAAGGCCGATCAGCTGGGGGTAAGCAAAAAAGATATCTTACAAACCATGCAGACGTATTTTGGTACGGCACAGGCCTCAGATTTTAACCGCTTTGGTAAATATTACCGGGTAGTGGTTCAGGCCGATGTTGCCGACAGAACCGATCCTGCGAGTATTGATCGTGTATTTGTGAAAAACAAGGCCGGTGAAAGTGTGCCCATCAGTACCCTGGTTAAATTAACCCGTGTGTATGGCTCTGAAACGGCTTCGCGTTATAACCTGTTTAACTCGATCGAGGTAAATGCGATCCCTAAACCAGGTTTTAGTTCTGGTGATGCGATTAAAGCGATAGAAGAAACGGCTAAAGAACAATTGCCAACTGGATATGCCTATGAATTCTCCGGACAAACACGTGAGGAGATTTCTTCAGGTGGACAATCTACAGTGATATTCCTGCTTTGTTTGGTATTTGTGTACTTCCTGTTATCTGCACAGTACGAAAGTTACATCTTGCCATTGGCGGTAATCCTTTCTATCCCTACAGGTGTATTTGGTGTGTTTGTGGTATTGGGTTTAACCGGTATCGAAAATAACATTTATGTACAGGTAGCACTGATTATGTTGATCGGGTTGCTGGCTAAAAACGCCATCCTGATTGTGGAGTTTGCCGTGCAGCGACGAAAGGCAGGACTCAGTTTGGTTGATTCGGCCATTGAAGCCGCGCGATTGAGGATCAGACCGATTATTATGACTTCACTGGCCTTTGTGTTCGGTTTATTCCCGATGAGTATTGCAACAGGTCCATCGGCACAGGGTAACCACTCCATCAGTATCGGTGCAGCAGGCGGGATGGTATCGGGTGTAGTGTTAGGTTTGTTCATCATTCCGGTACTTTTTGTCATCTTCCAGGCTTTACAGGAAAAAATATCAAAAAAATCAAAAAATGAGGTTGTTCAGCACCATGGAGAACCTGTAAATAATAATCATGTAGTTTATGAAACGGTTTAATATTATTACCATCCTGCTCCTTGCTTTAATATGGAGCGGATGTTCGGTTTCGAAAGATACAGCCTTGCCAAATGTAGCACCAGGCTTATTCAGAAACGCATTGCCAAAAGATTCTTCGAGCATCGGCACGATGCCCCTGAAGAGTTTCATCAACGACCTTACTGTTCAGAATTTAATTGATACAGCTTTGGTTAAAAATTACGATATGCAGATTGCATTGAAAAATATCGATGCAGCAGAAGTATTGTTCAAACAATCTAAACTGGGTTATTTACCTGAACTGAAATTGCAGGTGGCAGCGAGTTCGAGCCGCCCGTCTGATAACAGTTTAAATGGTTTAAGCCTGAACCAGTTTACTGGCTCAACACACATCGAAGATTACAATGCGAACCTGGGTGTGGTTTGGGAAGCTGATATCTGGGGCAAAATCCGTAATCAAAAAGCTGGCGCTTTAGCCAGTTTTTTGCAGACCGAGGAAGCTCGTAAAGCAGTTCAAACGCGTTTGGTGGCCAATGTGGCGCAAGGTTATTACAACTTGTTAATGTTGGATGCACAATTGGAAATCGCGAAAAAGAACTTAAAGCTTAACGACAGCACCCTGAGGATTATCAATTTACAGTTCGATGCTGGTCAGGTAACCTCATTGGCCATCCAGCAGGCGCAGGCACAACAACTAAATGCGGCACAGTTAATCCCTCGTTTAGAGCAAAATGTAACCTTACAGGAAAATGCTTTAAGTGTATTGATTGGTACTTTGCCTAAAGCCATTAACCGCGAAAGCCGTTTAGATAAAATGATTATCCCGCAGGATTTAAACGCAGGTTTTCCTTCATCGATGTTAAGCCGCAGGCCTGATATTAAAAGTGCAGAACTGGCTTTAACCATTGCCAATGCAAAGGTTGGGGTGGCGAAAGCCAGTTTATATCCCTCGCTGGTGATTACCGCAAGCGGAGGCATCAACTCTTTTAAAGCCAGCAACTGGTTTAATGTACCGGCATCTTTATTCGGTTTGGTTGGGGCAGGGATCACACAACCGATTTTTCAAAGAGGTCAGTTAAAAACTTCTTTGGAGTTGGCAAAAATCGACCGTGAGAAATCGGTGATCCAGTTCCGTCAGTCGGTATTGAATGCAGTTGGCGAGGTGTCTGACGAGTTAACGAAAGTAGAGAAGTTAAAAGCGCAATACAGCATCGCTGAAAAAAGAGCGCAGACTTTACAACAGGCTTCAAGAAATGCAAGTTTGTTGTTTAAAAGCGGTATGGCGAACTACCTGGAGGTAATTACGGCGCAGGGCAATTTATTGCAGAGCGAACTGGAATTAACCACCATTAAAACAGAGCAGCTTAATGCTGTGGTAGGTTTGTACCGCTCATTAGGCGGCGGCTGGAATTAATTTGCAAAAACCTATATCTAAACCTATAAGGTTTTAAAGACTTTATAGGTTTTTGTATAAATTTAGGCACTAAGGACGCGAGGTTCTTGGTGCTTTTTTTGTTTGATGCTGTCATCCTGAGCGCAGCGAAGGATCTTTTGATCGAAGATTCTTCACTTCGTTCAGAATGACAATTAAAAGGTTTTTCCCCTTTTGCTCAGGCTTGCCTCGGCTACCGATGAAAAATCGGTACAGGTCCACCGCCGCCGAGGGCTCTTTCTTTTGGCTTGGCCCAAAAGAAACAAAAATCCAAGGCTTGGATCTGATGTCGGATAAATTCGTCAAAGCTTTGAGGTCGTCAGCACAAGCCCCCGATGAAGGATCGGGGAGGGCGTGCTGCCTCTGGGCTGTGGTAGGTTGAAAGGAGGTGCAAAAGCTTTAACGTTTTCTCCTTCCATCATATCCCAGGCCGTATAGCAGGGAGCAGATAGCGCGGAGCAGAAACAGGCATCCGTAGATTTATTCCTCTGAAACTATGAGGGAACTCCCCTCCTGATTTAGGAGGGGTTGGGGGTGGTTAGGAAATAATATTGTTCTTGCCCTTTTTCCAGGCTTGCCTTGTTATTTTCTGTCATCCTGAGGTACGAAGGATCTTTTGATCGAAGATTCTTCACTGCGTTCAGAATGACAATTAAAAGGTTTTTCCCCTTCGCTCAGTCTTGCCTCGGCTCACCGCCGCCGAAGGGCTCTTTCTTTTCTCTTGATAGAAAAGAAACAAAAGATCAAGGCTAGGATCTGATGTCGGATAAATTCGTCAAAGCTTTGAGGTCGTCAGCACAAGCCCCGATGAAAAATCGGGGAGGGCGTGCTGCCTCTGGGCTGTGGTAGGTTGAAAGGAGGTGCTAAAGCTTTAACGCTTTCTCCTTCCATCATTTCCCAGGCCGGATAGCAGGGTGCAGATAGAATGAAGCATAGACAGGCATCCGTAAATTTATTTCTCCGAAACTATGAGGGGGGCGCTGGGTCGTCATCTCGACCGTAGCGGAGAGATCTTTGAACTTCATAAACATAGTTCATCATTCTCGCGCATGCGGGAATCTTAAAGCGCTCGCTATTCTTTGCCCTTCGCTCTGCCTTGCCTCGGTTAGCCACCGAAGGGCTTTTACCTTTGGCTTGATCCAAAAGTAACAAACCTGAGCGTAGCGAAAGCATGCCTGCTATTAAAAACAACAAACACAAAGGCATAACTGAAAGGCTTGCATCGTTTTTTATCTGATAATGTTGTTTTTATCGGTATAAAAGATTGCTGCGCAATTCCTTGTAAAAAGCTACGGAAATCTTGATTGCGGCAGCATCGAGGCTCTTACCCTTACTTATCCCATCGCTCCCGCTTTGATCCTGCCTTGGGCTGTGGGTTAATGAGGAGGAACTGCAAAGATTTTCGTGCTTTTTCCGGCGGAAATCTGCCAGGCCGGATAGCAGGGAGCAGATAGCTTGGAGCGGATCGCATGGCGCAGAGACAGGCATCCGTAGAATTATTCCTCTGAAACTATGAGGGGAACTCCCCTCCTGATTTAGGAGGGGCGGGGGTGGTTAGGAAATAATATTTATTCTTTGCCCTTTTTCCAGGCTTGCCTTGTTATTTTCTGTCATCCTGAGGTACGAAGGATCTTTTGATTTAAAGATTCTTCACTGCGTTCAGAATGACAATTAAAGGTTTTTCCCCTAGCTCGGGCTTGCTTTAGGCACTTAGCTTATATGGCCCTTTATTTCTTATATGGTTGATTTTTTGGAAAGCAGGTTTTGTGCTAGTCGGTTCCGGTAGTCCCGCTGTCCGTTTTATCCTGATGAAGAATCAGGATGCTCACTTCCATCGGGTTTAGTTTAATCAGGGCAGTGCTTTGGATGTACCATCGCTTGATTTTAATGAACAGCAAGGCACCAGGTATCGGCATGTTGGTGTGGATACTTTTTGTAAGAATATATTTGTCATCCTGAGGATTAATTAATTGTTTAAAATCAATATGAGTGACGTATAATTGTCTTCTCTTGTCCCAGGGCTCGGTCTTGCCTCGGCTCGCCGCCGCCGAGGGCTCTTACTTTTTCCTTGATGAAAAAGGTAACCAAAAATCAAGGCTTGGATCTGATGTCGGATAAATTCGTCAAAGCTTTGAGGTCGTCAGCACAAGCCCCGATGAAAAATCGGGGAGGGAGTGCTGCCTCTGGGTAGTGGTAGGTTGAAAGGAGGTGCAAAAGCTTTAACGTTTTCTCCTTCCATCATATCCCAGGCCGGATAGCGAGGTGCAGATAGCATGAAGTATAGACAGGCATCCGTAAATTTATTCCTCTGAAACTGTGAGGGGCACGCAGTATCGTCATACTACCGTAGTGGAGAGATCTTTGGACTTTCTAATACGGCCGCCATTACCGCGCAGGCGGGAACCATAAGACCTGAGCTCCTAAATATTCCGGTGTTTTGTAAGCTAATCTCCATACCTTTTCCATAGCCCAATACTGAGTCAGCTATATACCAAAGTAACCCTTAGTGATGTTGTGCTTTACCTTTTATTTAGCTCATGTTAACCCGCCAACCGAAAGCGATGCAAACCTTTGATAACGCTGACCTTCACCGTAGCTCCGTTTCAACCGAAGCAAAGCCGAAGTTATAGTTAAGTTGGTGTACAGCAGGGGATAAGCAAGCCCGGCCGGAAGGTGGCTTAAACGTGGGGTAAATGTGGCGTGAAGGTGGGGTTTGGAATATTTTTTTTTGGGATTTTTAAATCAGATTGATTAAATTGAGTGATCATCCCTTTTCTTTAACCTAATATACTAAAATTATGGCTAGCCAGAATGGAATTATCAAAATTAACGGACAACTGGGCGATCTTGTTTTTTACAAACGCGGAAATACGGATGTTGTCAGACAAAAAGCTGCCCACAAACAGCAAACCGAAGCGAGCAAAAAAAGCAGTCGAGATTTTGGCAGCGCCAGCAGAAATGCTGCTTACATGCGGAAAGCATTTGCACCGCTGGTTAAACTTTATGCCTATGGCGATCTCCTGAATCGACTGAACAAACGTTTTATCGAAATCTTTAAAACCATCCCAGCCGAACATGCAGGAAATAAAAGGTTGATTGATGGTGACATCACTTTGCTTAAGGGTTTCGAATTTAACAGCAGCAAGTCCCTCGAACAGTTGTGGCTTCGCGAAACGGTTTTGTGCATAGAACCCGATGGATTAGTAAAACTTATTCTGCCTAAGTGCGAAATAAAATCGCTCCTGAAACCACATCCTAAGGCTACTGAAGCACGATTGCAGGTGATGGGCTTTCATTTTGAACTGAATGATCGGGGCGGCTACGAAATTATGGAAGTAAATGACCTGGTTATACCTTTAAATAACGGCCATTTTCCGAAAACAACCTTAACGTTAGGCCTGAATCACCAGGGCGATAAAGCGTTGATTTTCGCCATGGGCATTTCATTTTTTACCGCTGCTGCCCGCTTTGCCGACCGGCGTTATTATGCGGGTAAAATTATTCACGCCCTGCATGTAAAGGATGGTATAATCGTTGATTTTGTAGCGCAACCTAAAGTGGAAAGCGAAGTAATAGAGCAGGGCGATAAGTTAAGCTGGGTGGTAGAGGAGGGGTGAGTTTGTTGTTATTTAGTCTCGGGTTTAATTAAAAATAGGTTAATTTACCCTTGTTTAGGGTACGTGAAACCGTATAGTATATTTAAAAAAATTATCAAATTCGACGCTTGTTTTATCGATGGTATTTAGTTTAATCATTTAAAAAAACGCTACTTTGTAGCCTTAAAATCATATAATGAATTACGGAACCCGGATAGCCTCTGTACATAGTGGATTAGTTTATTTACTGGTGATGCAGGTGGTGGCGAATTAACATCCGCAGGTATAGCACCGTGAAATTTTAAACCTTGCTTAATATGAATTCTGAATTAATTTTATACCAATCTGAAGATGGGCAAACTAAAATACAAACTCGTTTAGAAGATGAAACCGTTTGGCTTACGCAAGCACAGCTCATTGAGTTGTTTGGTAAAGCTAAATCTACCATTAGCGAACACATTAAAAATATTTTTGAGGAGGGTGAATTAGAGGAACATTCAGTTGTTCGGAATTTCCGAACAACTGCTGCAGACGGAAAAGAGTACCAAACCAATCATTATAACCTCGATGTAATTATCTCTGTAGGCTATCGTGTAAAAAGCTTGCAGGGTACCAAATTTAGGCAATGGGCAACCGCCAGACTGAGAGAATATATTGTTAAAGGTTTTACCATGAACGATGAACTGCTGAAACAAGCAGGTGGTGGCGATTACTTTGATGAGTTATTGGCTCGCATTAGAGACATTCGCTCATCTGAAAAAGTATTTTGGCGCAAAGTATTTGGATGTTTATGCCACGAGTATAGATTACGACCCGAATACCGAAACCTCGCAAACCTTTTTTAAAACCATACAAAACAAAATGCATTGGGCAGCACACGGACAAACTGCTGCAGAAGTGGTTTATAGCAGAATTGATGCTGCAAAACCTTTTTTAGGCTTAACCAACTTTAAAGGCCTACAGCCTACCCAACAAGAAATTGCTGTAGCCAAAAATTACTTAAACGAGCAAGAACTCAATGTGCTTAACCGAATGGTAACGGCTTATTTGGAGGTAGCCGAATTACAAGCCTTAAACCGCAAACCCATGCACATGCAAGATTGGCTGCAACGAGTTGACGACTTTTTGCAAATGACGGGTAATGATATTTTAACCCATGCCGGTACGGTTAGTCACCAACAAGCTTTAAACAAAGCCAAAGAAGAATACACGAGCTATAAAGAAAGCCTGAAAAACGAACTCTCTAAAGCAGAGCAAGACTTCGTAAAACATTTGGAACAAAGCACTAAACAGCTTAGAAATAAGAATGATGGAAATTAAGCTGAAGAGATACGAAGCCTATAAAAATTCTGGTGTAGAATGGTTGGGAGATACCACAAAGGCGATAAAGCTTTAATCTTCGCCATGGGCATTTCATTTTTTACCGGTGCTGCCCGCTTTGCCGACCGGCGTTATTATGCGGGTAAAATTATTCACGCCCTGCATGTAAAGGATGGTGTAATTGTCGATTTTGTGGCGGAACCTAAAGTGGAAAGGGAGGTAATGGAGCAGGCGGATAAGTTAAGCTGGGTCGTAGAGGAGGAGTGAGTTTGGTTGATTTTTTTTTTGAGGAAGTACGGGAAACCGTAGGGAGAGATGGTGTGAATTGAAGAGGTTTGATGAACGAAATATTTCGTAAGGTAATTAGGCTAATAGCTTATAAATAACAAAAAATATTTTAGACAATAAATGAGTAGTTCGAAAAAAATTAATTGAAATCTAAATAATAATTATAATTTTTGATCAATCTCAAAATTAAATTAACGCAATCAAAATGTATCATCCCCAATTTGCCAACCCTTTATTAGGGGCATGGACTTATCGTATTTCTCACCCACCATATCCAGGCAAAGTAATTCAATGTTTTTGAAAGAAATTATTTTGCATAAAGGAAGTCTATTGCGTTAAAACCCTTTAAAAAACTCATTACTATATGGAATTAGATAAAATAACAGAACTATTTGGAGAATTGGAAACGAAAATTGGTTTCGTAGATGAGATAAATGCCCGATTTGGCAAGACCTTAGCACTTGATTTCAATTCTTTGGATTTTTGGCGCATTGATGAAAACAAGGTGTCTGAAATACTTGCTTTCTTTCTTGATCCACTTGAGCGCCATCATCAAGGTGATCTTTATCTGAAATTATTTATCGAACATTTTGATCTTGATTTTACCTATTCGAATGTAAAGGAAATTAAAGTCGAAACTGAAAGGGTTATAGATTTTAATAGGAGGATAGATGTTTTTTTAAGTTATAATGGCAATGAAAAACTCATTGCCATAGAAAATAAGATCAGAAGCGGAACCAAAGATCAGGAAAACCAGATAGCCGACTATATCAATTATCTTAAAAGATTAAATAACGATAATTTTCATTTGCTCTATCTGGCACCTAAAGAGAAAGTTTTATCAGATAAAAGTATTAGTGCCGAAGAAAGAAAACTTTATATAGATGATAAGAAATTAATTCTGATCAACTACGAAGATAATATGGTAGACCTTATCCACAAATTTGCCATTCACTCGGAAAACGATCGGGTAAGGGCTTTTTTATTAGATTTTGAACGTAAACTTAGACAAATGTATTTAGGAATGGATAATATTAATGATGCCAAAATTATTTCCCAATTTATAGCGCAAAGAGAAGAAAATATTAACCTGGCATTTAAAATAGCTGGTTCTTTGAAAGATTTGAAAGAAAGTTTAGAGTTACTGCTTAATCAGCAAATGTATGAACTGGCTGAAGAATTTGATATAGAGTACGTAGCCGCAAATTCGCATTTTGCGTTGAAAAATTTGAGTAACCACTATGTGAAGCTCAATTTTGAAATGGGGGGGATTATTTATGGCATTGTGAAAACACCTGATCGATATCAACATGAGCCAAATAGATATAGCATTCAGAAAATTGAAAATCTATTCCCTAACAAGTTCAAATCTTCGCAATGGTGGCCGCTTTACGATTTTATGTACGAGCAGATTGATGCCAACCCAGAATTTTGGATTGATGTTAAAAAAGGCGTGATAAAGAAAAAAATGAGAGATTTTATTTCTAATGTGATCGATAAAACAGAATTGGAAGCTTAATCATTTATTCAATAATTGATTAAAATATCGCTTAACTGGCAAATAATTAACTGATTAAATGGGACTTTAATACAACGATGAGAAAAAAATATAATGACCTAAATCATCTTCAGATTGGGCGGTTGGGTGAATATTGGGTAAAGCTATTATTTACATCCCATAATCTGGATGTTTATTATTCTGATATTGACGATAAAGCTATCGACTTCGTTATTCGATTAGATAATGCAAAACATGTAGATGTGCAGGTTAAAACTATCCGAACTTCCAAAACAAATTATGTTTTCATTACTAAGGAAAGTTGGAAAGAAACCGAAATTACGAGAGAAAATCTCTATATGGCATTAGTCCTGCTCACAGAAGATGAGCATCCTCAAACGTTTCTTATTCCATGTTCTGCATGGCTTACACCTAATAGTTTATTATGCGATAGAAAATATCAGGAGAGCGGTAAAAAAAGCAAGGATGAATGGGGCGTAAATATTTCAGTAAAGAATATGCCTTTGCTGAAACAGTATCATGCTGATGAACAAATTGAAAAGATAAAGCAATCAAAAGTGGTAGTCTAAATCTAATTTAGTAACAGAATTCAATATTTGAAAGGATATTCTTAAATTGGGCATCATTAGCCTTATGACCGAAGAAATAACAGCAGCATTATTAAAGTTTAGAGACGAGCGCGATTGGGCCCAGTTTCACAATCCTAAAGATTTAGCACTTGCCTTAAATATTGAAGCAGCAGAGTTGCTCGAATTATTTTTGTGGAAAAATGCGGAGGATGCAAATGTTGATAAGATAAAAGAAGAATTGGCTGATGTTTTTTCTTATGCGCTGTTGTTGGCCGAAAAATACAATCTGGATGTAAAACAGATTATCCTCGATAAAATTAAACTTAACGATGCCAAGTACCCAGTTGATAAGGCAAAAGGTACTGCTAAAAAATATGATGAGCTATAAATGAGTAAGCGTTATCTAATCAGCACGTCTGAATTTTCCGAACAAAGTTTAACAGATCTAAGTTTAAAACATCAGAATTTTTTATCCTGGCCATTAGTTTACTTTTTAAGTGAAAACAATAAATATGAAGCTTACGTTGGGGAGACTACCGACCTTGTTAGTCGGATGAAAGCCCATTTAAAAAGTGATCATAGAAAAAATCTTAAATCAGCACATTTAATTACAAGTGATCTTTTTAACAAATCTGCAACGCTTGATATTGAATCTAATTTAATAAAATACATAGCTGCCGATGGCCGTTACCAGTTACAGAATGGTAATTTGGGTATTGCTAACCATCATTTTTACCAAAAGAAGGAACTTTACTGGGAAATATTTAAAGATATTTGGTCTGAACTCCGAACGCTGGGTATTACCAGACATTCTTTAGAATATATTGATAATAGCGACCTTTTTAAATATTCGCCATATAAAAGTTTGTCGGATGAACAGGTTACTGGTTTAAAAACGATACTTAATTGTTTGTTAGATGATCGGGCCAAGGTGAGTTTAATTGAAGGTGGTGCCGGGACAGGAAAGAGTATTTTAGCTATATTTTTATTTAAACTCTTAAAAACAGATACCGAAGATTTTAATTTTACTGATTTTGATGAGAATGATCTGGAACTTTTTGATTTATTTAAAAAAGTTAAGGAACAATACAGTCATTTAGAAATGGCTTTAGTAGTGCCTATGTCCTCGTTTAGAAAAACAATAGAAAAAGTTTTTAAAGGGATTAAAGGGTTAAAATCAAATATGGTTATCGGGCCTGCTGATGTGGCTAAAAAGAAATATGATTTATTAATTGTTGATGAATCACATCGTTTAAGGCAAAGAGTGAATTTGGGCGCTTATTTTGGTGCCTTTGATAAAAACTGTGAAGCACTAGGTTTCGATAAAATGACGAGTTCTGAGCTGGACTGGGTTTTAAAACAAGCCAATAAAAGCATCCTATTTTATGATGAACAGCAAAGCATAAAACCTTCGGATGTATCAGCCATTGCATTTAATAATTTAAAACAAAAAGCCGGTACCCGTTACAAAATATTAAAAACTCAATTTAGGGTAAAGGGTGGTGCAGAATACGTTAAATTTATTCAAGGTTTGTTTACTGAGCAAAATAAGGCATTAAAACCTTATACCCCTGGTTTAAATTATGAGTCATATCTCTACGAATCTTTAGATGATATGGTGAATGATATCAAATTGAAAGATCAGCAATTCGGCTTATCGAGATTAGTTGCCGGTTTTGCCTGGAAATGGATTTCAAAGAAAGATAAAAGCAAATTTGATATTGTTATCGAGGATACAAGGTTGCAGTGGAATGCTGTAACCGTTGATTGGGTAAATACACCAAATGCCATAAATGAAGTTGGTTGTATACATACTATTCAAGGCTACGATCTAAATTATACTGGCGTAATTATTGGGCCTGAAATTGGCTATGATCCTATATCAGAAAAACTAATTATTCATAATCAACTATATCAGGATAAAAATGGTAAAAACTCTATTAGAGATCCTGAGATATTAAAAAGCTATATTATTAATATTTATAAAACCATTTTATTGAGAGGAATTAATGGAACTTTTATTTACGTTTGCGACCCAGCACTGCGTAACCATTTTAAAAAGTTTTGGCGGTTAAAAGAAACCTTAGCTGAAGTTAAGCCGCTAAACATACATCCGAACAAAATCAATGGGCAATGCATTCCTTTTTATGATTTGAATATTGCTGCGGGTTCATTTTCCGATTATCAGCAAGTTGAAGATATTAGCTATTTGGAATTGCCTGAAAGCTTAAAGGCGAATGCGGATCTATTTGCTTGCAAGATTGTTGGCGAATCTATGAATAAAATTATTCCTAACGGATCAATCGCGTTATTTAAAAAATATAGTGGAGGCTCACGTAATGGATTGATTTGCTTAGTCGAATCAACCAATATCTATGATAAAGAATTAGGTGGTCAGTATACTATTAAAGAATACAGAAGCAAGAAAACCCAAACTGATAATAGTTGGGTGCATGAAGAAATTACCTTACATCCCTTATCGACCGATGAGTATTTTAAGCCCCTCGTTTTAAGAGATGAAGAAACTATTGATTTAAAGGTTATAGGGATTTTTCAAAAAGTGTTGCCTTAACAGATTATTTTAAATAAAAATTTTCTCTCCATACGGAAACCCGTAATTTTTACATCTCATGGTCTGTATCTTAGTGCCATGAAAAAATTTTATTATATCCTGTTTTTAAGTATTGGTATACTGGCCTGTAGCAAACAAAATGAAGTTGGGGAAGGTACAGATACCGAAACTTATACACCATGTGGTACCTATAAATCCGGGCAAAAATTATATCAAGGCTCTAAAGGTGGGTGTTTTTATTATAATAGTAATGGTAATAAAACATATGTGGAGAAAAGCGCGTGCAAGTGTTAGTTTACTACACAACCTTCCGTTTGAGTACAAAAGTAGAAGATCTCATAAAGTCATCATACCGCAATTAATCTTGCGATATTTAGGCTCAAGATATCATACAATTTTCATGATGTAACGCTTTACGGTTTCCTGTAAAGCGTCTTATTTTCAGTGTTTTATAGTTTTTTGAAGTTATTAACACAATCTTTAATTTGGTATTGCAGTTGAATCTCATTCCCCGCCATTTTTTGACAATTGAATGATTTTATAATTAATCCTGAACGCAATTGTGTTAATAACTTGTATTAGCCTAGTTTTAAGTTTTACCTATATTGTGTCTTCGTGATAAGACGTAAAGATTAATTTGGGATTATAATAATAAAAAGGCTCAGGAGACTTCGACATATCCTGAGCCCAATAAAATTTATTATTCGCAACTAAGGGAATTAGAAAACGAACATGAGATAGCCTCGTTATTTAGAACGCTGCAAAAGTAAAACTATTATGCTTTTGTACACCATTCAGCTCATATTCTTTTTCTCCTTATTGCCTTGGAGATACCAGCCTTGCAAGCCTTCTGGAAATAATTAAATGTGTCCAATTATTGGACATGGATTCCCTATTATTAAAATTTTTTAGCATGGCTACAAATGGTAAATCAGGCGATAATCGCCGACATGGTGCAGTAAAGGATCGCTCGCAAACTTTTAACCCGACAACCGAACAATGGGTTAAACGAGATGCCGAAACAGGTAAATTTATTGATGTGAAAGAAAACGGAACGCCTTTTAAGGGTATTAGAAAGGAGAAAATTTAAAGATGGCAATCTTTACGATATCCCTTAATCAGTTGGTTGAAGCTAGTGTATCAACATCAAATGCGAAAACTAGAATCGTCAAGCAACAATTAGTTGTAAATCGAATACTTATTATGTGGTATCGATTAGCTAAAAAGAAATTAAAAGAATATTTCATTGATGTTAGAAACATTAAAGTATTAAATGATGCTTTGGCAGAAATTAAAAAACTTCCTGAAGAAAAGAAAAATGCAGCAAGGGATAAGCAAGTTTCTTTAGAAGCAATACAGAAAGTTATTAATATGAAATTTGATAAAATTTTGATTTACGGTTATGAGATATTGAAAATTAAAGATACATCTCTAGAGTTGGATGATATAAGAGTAACAATTAATCCTGATTTAATATTTAGATATATCGAAGATGGAGTAGTAAAAATCGGAGCTTTAAAATACCATGTTTCTAAAACTAAACCATTCGATTTACAACAATCTAGATTAATAGCTAATCTTATTAAACAACTTTTAGAAGAGAAAGTCGCTAATAAAGATGAAGTTGTTGATGAAAAGCTCTGTTGGTCATATGACGTATTTGCTGAAAGACTATTGCATGCTGATAAAGATGCCAATATTAGTAATTCAGAGATCAAAAATCTTTGTATCGAATTAAAAACAATTTTTAAATCACTTAATAACTCTCTATAATCACATGAATAATTTAGTCCTTCCAAAAGTTCTTTCAATTAAATATAATATTGACGGAAATAAAATACTTCAATATTTAGACGACGAAAAGTCATTACCTGATTGTGAACTATTAAGTAAAGAACCATTTGTTGTTTCTGCTGATCAACAACAATATTTAATAACAAACAAAAGAGATGTAATAATGGATGATCATTCTCATATCCTTTTGTCATCAAGAAAGCCAACGAAAAAAGATTTTGAAAGTAATTCTTTAAATCTTACTGAATGGCTTAAACATCCTAAATTAATCAATGTCAATGTTGAAGAAGTATCGCAATCGTGGGTTGGTAATTTTAATTTTATAAAAGAGCAAGAAGAATTTGGTATTAGTGGGCTAAGAGCCCCACAGTTAGGAGCTTTACATTCCATTCTTGCTCATCAACATAATGCAGATGATGTCGGTATTGTTGTAATGCCAACTGGAACTGGGAAAACTGAAACAATGATTTGCGCAATGGTTGTAACTCCATGTAAAAAACTGTTAGTTACTGTTCCATCGGATTCATTAAGAACTCAGCTTTCTTGGAAATTTTTGACTTTAGGACTTCTAAAGAAATTTGGAATTGTTGGAGCAGCAGCCTTAAATCCGATTGTTGGTATTTTAAATTCTAGAATTACAACGGCACAAGAACTAGATGAATTTCTCTCTAAAGTTAATGTAGTCATAACAACGATGAGTATTCTTACAGGAGCAACAGAAGAGCAAAAAGTCATTATGTCAGAGAAGTTTTCCCATTTATTTGTTGATGAAGCTCATCATTCTGAAGCGAGTACCTGGAAGAATTTTATAACCCATTTTAATAAGGAAAAAGTATTTCTATTTACAGCAACACCTTATCGTAATGATGGAAAAAAATTAGTTGGTAAATTTATATTTAACTTTTCACTTAAAAAAGCGCAGCAACAGCATTATTATAAAGAGATTAAATTTTTACCTATTAGAGAATATGATAAATCTAAGGCTGATAAAATGATCGCTGATAGGGCTGTTTCAAAACTTAGAGAGGATAGAGAAAATGGTTACGCTCACATAATCCTTGCTAGGTGTATGTCTAAGCATAGAGCAAATGAAGTCTTTAAATTTTATGAGCAACATGAGGATTTAAATCCAGTAGTTGTTTATACTGGTAAGTCAGGATTAAAAGATATACTTCAAGAAATTAAGGAGAAAAAACATTCGATAATTGTATGTGTGGATATGCTTGGTGAAGGATTTGATTTGCCAGAACTAAAAATTGGAGCAATCCATGATGAACGTCAAAGTATTCCAATTACACTTCAATTTATAGGTAGATTTACGAGAACATCCTATGATGAACTAGGGGAAGCAAGTTTTATAACTAATATGGCTTATCCACCAATTAAAGAGGAGTTAGATCAATTATATTCCAAAGACGCTGATTGGAACTTATTATTGCCCATTTTAAGCGAGGGGGCTGCACAGAAAGAAATAAATTTTAGAGCTTTTTTAGAAGGCTTCAATCATCTTGAAAATTCTATTATACCTTTTCAGAATATAGTGCCAGCATTGAGTACGGTAATTTATAAAAATGGGGGCGATGAATGGAATCCAAATAATTGGCAAGAAGGTGTTACAAATTTGAATACATATGATCATCAATATTATGACCATAACCCTGAAAAAAATACTCTCGTAATCATCCTAGGAAAAGTGACTAGAGTAGAATGGGGAAGTTTCGATGCCGTTCAAGATTTGTCATGGGATATGATTGTGGTTCATTGGGATTTAAGACCTGAAATAAATCGAGTATTTATCAATACATCTATTAAAGGACTTTCTACAGATCCTTTGGTTAAGGCTATCTTCGGAGATGATGCATTTAAGGTTACAGGCATGAATGTGTTTAGAATATTTCATGAAGTGCATCGGCTTTCTCTATTTAATGTTGGAGCAAGGAAAGGGCTTGGAAAAGATATAAGTTTTCAGTCGTTTTATGGAAAAGGAGTTCAAGATGGTTTAAGAATGCTTGAGCAGGGTACATTAATCAAGAACAATATTTTTGGCGTGGGTTATAAAGAAGGTAATAAAGTATCTTTAGGGTGTTCAGTTAAAGGAAAAATATGGTCATATCTTAGAGGGAATCTTGAAGAACTAATAGTTTGGTGTAGAACAATGGGTGAAATTGTAATGAATACGGCAATCAATCCTAATACAGTTCTTGAACACACTTTGGAAATTGAAATTATAAATTCTCGACCAAATGTTACCGCAATAGCAGTCGATTGGCACCCGAGAATGTATGAGTTTTCTGAAAGTAGATACGAATTATATCTAGATGGTATAAGATTTTTTATTTGGGAAATAGAATTAGAACTAATTGAGAACTCTGCGCCTGCTAATCTCACGTTTGCATTAAACACGGAGCAGAAACGAGTTGTTTTTGAACTTGTTCTTGATGAAATTACTGTTAATGGAGAAAGTGTATCTAGGTTTAAGATCAATAAATTAGGAAACTTGACTGCCAGCATTTCTTATGGTTCAAAAAATGAAAATCTAGAAGACTATTTTCAAAATCACACGCCTCTTTTTTGGTTCGCAGATGGTAGTCAATTGATGCAAAATCAATATGTAAAACCTCGAGAAAAGGCTGATGTTATTTCCTTAGATCAAATTTTTAGTCAAACATGGCCTGGTGTTTCAATACACAAAGAATCACAAGGCATTTCTCCATATGTTCAGGACTCAATTCAGTTTAATTTTATCAACCAGATTAAGGATGATTACGAGTTGATTTATGATGATGATGGAAGTGGAGAAATCGCTGACATTATTGGTATAAATGACTCAGCAAATCATATTGACATACATTTATATCATTTAAAATATGCGCGCAATGGACAAATTGGAAATAATATTGAAAACTTTTACCAAGTTTGTGGTCAGGCACAAAAGTCATTAAACTGGAAGTATAGACCAGGGAAAGAATTTTTTGATCATCTTTTTAAACGTAAAACGAAAAGACGTAATGAAAATGAATGTTCTAGATTGATAAAAGGAAGCGAGGAACAATTAGAGTCATTGTTAAATGCAGCAAAATGGACAAAAGAACTTCGTTTTTACATTAATATTGTACAACCAGGGCTTTTGAAAACAGCTGCTTCGTCAGATATTCTTCAGTTATTAGGTACAACTTCGCATTATTTACATACTGTTGGGAATGTTCAGTTAAAGGTTTACACTAGCTAATTAGTCATTAAATAAACAAATACTTATAATATTATGCCAACCTCAGAATTTATAGAGTTAGTAAAGAAAATTAAAAAAGAAGGCAAGGGTATTAAAATGTCAAAGCGTGACCTTATTTGGTGTTTTGATTCTTATGAAAAAAGGACTAGCGGAAATGTATGGAGAATTAACGAATATCTTAAATCTGAAAAAATGATAATCGTTCCAAGCTTTCAAGGTGGGTGGATTGATGAAGAAATTGAATTGAAAGAAAAAGATAAAGCTAAAATTAAAAATGCCAAGTCAGATTGTGAAGAACATACCACTGAATTCGATCCAATAAGTAGACTTTCAATCTTGGAAGCTGCTTCTAAAATACCAGTTTCTATATCAAGAGATGCAGATCTTGAAAAGGCATACCATCTTCTTTGGACTAATGATTTTTCACAAATACCAGTAATGAATAATGATCGCGATATTTTAGGAGTTATAGGGTGGAAGTCTATAGCAAAAGGTTTAATAGCTAAGAAAAAATCAAATTGTGTTAAAGACTTTATGAATGATGATTTTAAAATTCTTTCATCTGAAACACCACTTTTTGATGCTATTAGAGAAGTTATCAAGTCAGGTGTAATCTTTGTTCAAGATAAAGAAAGAAAAATTCGTGGACCGATTACTCCGTTTGATCTTAATGAAGAATTTATAGAGCAAATTGAACCTTATATTTTATTAGAACAAATAGAAAATTTTTTAAGACTAATACTTCACAACAAAATTGTTTTGGAGGACATTATTAAGTTACTATTTAAGGACGATACAGAAAGAAAAATTGAGTCAATTAGTGATATGAATTTTGGTGAATACTTAGTTGTTATAAGAAATGTTGAAATGTGGGAGGCATTAGCGTTACCTTTTGTAAGAGCAGATTTTATAAATGAGTTAGATATTATTAGGAAGATAAGAAACGGAGTAATGCATTTTCATCCAGACAAAATTTCAAATTATGAGTTAATTACTCTTAGAAAAATGTCAAATTTTTTAATGGATTATAATAAAAACTGCTAGATATATGAAAACTGCTTTCCCACCTATTGTAAATGAACATTCAAAGATTTTAATTCTTGGAACTATGCCCGGTGAAAAATCAATAGCTCTCCAAGAATATTATGCTCATGCAGGTAATCAATTTTGGAAAATTATTTTCGCAATTTATAATCAACCCTTTACAAAGGATTACATTAAGAAAAAGCAAATTTTACTTGATAACCAGATTGCGTTATGGGATGTAATTCAATATTGTGAGAGGGAAGGAAGTGCAGATAGTAATATAATTGAGGAGAAGCCAAATGATTTTGCTGGATTTTTTTTAAATTATCCAAATATTAAAACAATATACTTTGCAAGTAAAGCTGCAAAAACTTATTATTTAAAGCATGTTAGGAGAGAATTTGATTTAATGATATATGGAGTTTTGCCATCTCCCAGTAGTGCGAATACTTGGAAAACCTTTCATGAAAAAGTTAAAGAGTGGAAAATAATCAGAACAGATTAAAATATTAATTCAAAACTATCTATTTTCCAATAGCTCCACTTTCTCTCTTTCGCTTGCCAATAATCGTTGTAAAAGTCTGCAATTTTTTCAATCGTGTTAGAGGTGGGCTGATAGTTAATGAGCTGGCAATTAATCTTGAATTGTCGCTACTGGTAGTATAAAATGTATTTAATATAATACCAAGGGCTTATTATTTTTCTTGCGATTTAGAAAAATCCAATAAATCAGATACCGATATTTTTAAATGGTCAGTAATCAATTTAAGGCTGCTGATCGAAACGTTGGTTTCAGCTCTTTCAATACGACCTATTTGTCTAGTATCAATTCCGGTTAGTTCTGCCAGCTTCTCCTGTGTGATTTTTCTAAGATCACGAATTTCCACAATGCGTTTTCCAATTTTGACTAGATACTCTTGATCGCGATATTGTTTTCCCACAACGCAAAATCCGCATATTATTGAAAATATATTAGGACTTATTTGTCCTTTTGTTTTTGATTTGTTATATTTGATTAATTAATAAAGAGTTATAAATAAGAGTTTTGCAGCTCCACATCTCAGGCCGTTGATGCAAAACAGTAGATTTATAGCCCATTCTTGTGTAGTTTATGCTATTTTAGCATTTCTAAATGAGAGTGGGTTTCTGCTGTAATTCCATATCAACGTAAGGCCTGAGAAACTTTAAGGAGCTATGGTAGGTAGAAGCCCACTTTTATATTTTACCCCAACAAGACTCGTAAAACCATACGAGTATGATGACTAAACCAATTACAATTGCAGGGAAACCGCTTTCGCGGTTTTATCAACTGCCTTTCGAAAAGGGGAGCAGGGTGTTAAAGTTAGCGGTGCTGGATCAGATAGCTATCGGATTGCACAGCACCTTTAGCGTAGGTAAAAAACCTGAGCCGTTGGCCATAACATCGCTTTCTTTTGATCAGGGGTTGTTAACCGTTAACGTTAAATTGGGAGGGGAAGAAGCAAAGGTTTACATCGCGGTAGAATACGATTGCCTGCTGGTGAGCTGTAGTGTAGATACTGATGAAACCTACCTTGGGCGTTATGCTTACCTTACTTTGCGTGCCATGATGCGGAGTGGTTACTGCGATTTTAAGGAATATTACTGGCCGGAATGTTTTGCTTTGGGTAATAAGCGTTCGAGATATGTAGATGTGGTTAAAAAACCTGGCAGTTTTACCATTACATTGAAGAAAAAATTTAGCGGTTTGTTTAGGCCTGGTGATGATTTTCCGGCTGTTACCGAACGGGTGGTATTACCAAGGGAAAGGCTTTTGGATAAATATGCTATGGCACGCTTGGCACCGGTTAGCATTGGCTATTGTTTCGCCAATACAGATCTGCAGAATTTCCACAGCAACCATTATCCTTTTTTAATTCCTTATGTTTTTTCGGCCACGGCCTACCTTAAAACGGTTAAATCTTTTAAACGTTTCGTGTTTAATGCGAACGATGTGGATGGGATAAGCTTATCGCCACAGCAACAGGAGCTGAACAGCATTTGCTTCGCCATGAAACAGCTAGCGGCCATACGCTTTAGCGCAAATGGTAACCTGCCCGAAATTAATGCGATTAATGATGCTAACCAACTCGCGCTTTTTAAGTTATGGAACAAGGCTTTACCGCTTTTGATGCAGCAGCGTTTTACACATTACTTCTATAGTTATGGCCTGCGCAATGTTACTGGCAAACCTGTAATGCGGGATATGAAACTGGTTGAATTCTCGATGGAGGTGCCTGTTTTAAGCTTTGTTTTAAAAGATGAGGGCGATTATTACGAACTGGAACTTAAGCTTAAAGTGAAAGGAAAACTGCTGCATTTTAATACCGATAAGCCTGGCCTATTTTTAGTTTGCGATAGGGTTAAACCGTATTTATGGTATTTGCTTGAGGCTGAAATGGATTATAAACTAGTTTGGTTTTTTAGTAAGGTAAATTTTAGGGTACAGGTACCGAAAGGGTATTATCAGGATTTTTTTGAGGGGGTGGAGCGGTGGTATGAGGTTAAACGCGTTTAATTACGATAATTTTTGTGGTGCAAATACATTGCATAGGTAAAGTTGAACTTTGTTTATATGATTACTCAGCCATTCTATCGGTATATTGAATTCACGTTAGCACAAGATAAGGCCTTTAATGCGCTTGTGTATCTTGCTGAAAGGATTAAGCCTTTATTCCTAACTAAAGCGATTAACCTGCTTTATTTAGCCGATGAAATGGCTGTTAGGCAAACTGGTGTACCGATAACCTGGCTCAATTATAAAGTTTGGAAGCTAGGGCCAGTTCCTGAAGATATTTATCAGCAGGTAAAATTTGCGCACCATCAGTATCAAAAAGGTAATGGTAGTCAGATGATCAAACATTTGGAAGTTTCTGAACCGCTAAATCCTTTGAGTGATGATATTCTTTTAGCACCGGCTGAAGCTTTTGATGACTCACAATTTTCTGATTATGATATTGAAGTATTAGATCATATTATTAAAGCTTATGGTGAGCTTAATTTTGTTCAGAAGAGTAATCGGTCAGATTTTATTATCGAATTAATGGAATTGTTGGATACAGATTTTAAGCGATCGGCTTTTGAAGTGGCTTATCAATCTTATTTAATGCAGAACGAAATCTGTGGTATTGCTATTCTTAGTGTTTAGCACTTGTTTCTTTTGCTGATTACTGTCTGGTTTTTTGCCCTAGCCCGGGCTTGCCTCGGTTAGCCACCGAAGGGCTTTTACTTTTCCTTGATGAAAAAGTAACAAAAAATCAAGGCTTGGAACTGATGTCGGATAAATTCGTCAAAGCTTTTTTGGTCGTCAGCACAAGCCCCCGATGAAAAATCGGGGAGGGCGTGCTGCCTCGGGGTAGTGGTAGGTTGAGAGGAGGTGCAAAAGCTTTAACGTTTTCTCCTTCCATCATTTCCTAGGCCGGATAGCATGGAGCAGATAGCGAGGGGCATATTGCAGGGTGCGGTAATTTGTTTTTTAGTCCTTTCCCTTAGGATAAAAGTACTGATAGGCGGAATAGGGGTTTAGAACGCTTAAAAGTAAGCGAAAACATAGTTCAAAGATTTCTCCATTCCGCTGCGCTTCAGTCGAAATGACGACTGATTTTTTCTAAGAAAATTTGCCAGGCCGGATTGTAGGGTGCAGAAAGCATGGATTAGAGAAAAGCATCCATAGATTGATTCCTTTGAAACTATGAGGGGAACTCCCCTCCTAATTTAGGAGGGGTGGGGGTGGTTATGAGGAGAATTTTCTTTTAGTCGTTTCCCTTAGGGGAAAGGTGCCGATAGGCTGATAGGGGCTTAGGGCGCTTGAAAGTAAGCGAAAACACAGTTCAAAGATTTCTCCATTCCGCTGCGCTCCAGTCGAAATGACGACTGATTTTACTTCGTGTTCTTTGCGGTTAAATATTCGCTTTATCCTCTTTATAACGAATCTAAAAAATCTAAATACAAAGGGACGCTTTCTTCTATCCACTCTTCCGATGGGTTATTGTCTATTCCATAATAAGCAAACAGGGGTTGGTAATCGGCTTTTACATATTGAAAAGAAAGTTCGAACGGACGGGTTAATTCTGCTAATGTATATTTATACTTTTCTGATGGACGCAGTTCGTGTTTTTCAACGCCTAGTGAAATGGCCAGAGCAATTTTCTTGTCAGCCAATTTATAACCGCTTTTACTGCCATAGGCCCATCCATGAGTGAGTACTTCATCCATCCATTTTTTTAAAAGTGAGGGGCAATTGAACCAATAATAGGGGAATTGGAATACAATTTTATCATGCTGTTCAACCAGTTTTTGTTCTGCCAATACATCAATCTTTTCATCAGGGTATGCCTCATGTAGTTGATGGACGAGATATTTATCGGGGTATTTACTTAATTCTTCAATCCACCGGTTGTTAATTACGGAGCTTTTAATATCGGGATGGGTGACGATGATCAATGTTTTCATTTTTACAGATTTTGATGATTATAATTGCAAAAATAGATGCATCACCGCTTATTTTGTACATTAGCCACCAATTGTAAGGTACTATAAAAAATGTAAGTATGTCTAAAATCAAGGAAACCTCTACCAACTATGCTAACAAACAAGCTTTAGCTGATGAGTGTTTAGAAGTTTATACGGCCAACATTATCGGCGGGCAATGGGCTTTGGTGATCTGTTCGTGGTTAATGAACGGTAAACTCAGATTTGGAGAGTTAAAAAAACATTTGCCAAATATTACCGAGCGCATGCTCACTTTACAGCTACGTAAATTAGAAGCAGCTAAAATTGTTAAGCGAACCGTCTATGCAGAAGTTCCGCCACGGGTAGAATATGAACTAACCGAAATTGGCCTGGAATTGAGACCGATTATTAATGCACTCGAAAGTTGGGGCGTAAAGCATAAAAATTTGTTAGGGGAGTAGCTAGCCTGGTTGTCATCCTGAGGTACGAAGGATCTTTTTGTAACTGACCACTAAAATCATTTATTCACTACCGTTCATTTCTTTGCCCTTCGCGCAGTCTTGCCTCGGCTCACCGCCGCCGAGGGGCTCTTTCTTTTCTCTTGATAGAAAAGAAACAAAAGATCAAGGCTTGCATCGTTTTTTATGTGATCATATTGTTTTTTATAGGTATAAAAGATTGCTACGCAATTCTTGTAAAAACCTACGGAAATCTTAATTGCGGCAGCATCGAGGCTCTTACCCCTTGCTTATCCCAACGCTCCCGCTTTGATCCTGCCTTAGGTTGTGGGTTAATGAGGGGAGGTACAAAGATTTCCGTGCTTTTTCCGGCGAAAATCTGCCAGGCCGGATAGCAGGGTGCTGATAGCATGATATATAGGGATAATTTTCAATACGGTCGTCATTCTCGCGCATGCGGGAATCTTAATGCTTTCGCTATTCTTCCCTTCGCTCGGTCTTGCCTCGGTTAGCCACCGAAGGGCTCTTTCTTTTCTCTTGATAGAAAAGAAACAAAAGATCAAGGCTTGGAACTGATGTCGGATAAATTCGTCAAAGCTTTTTTGGTCGCCAGCACAAGCCCCCGATGAAAAATCGGGGAGGGCGTGCTGCCTCGGGCTAGTGGTTGGTTGAAAGGAGGTGCAAAAGCTTTAACGTTTTCTCCTTCCATCATTTCCTAGGCCGGATAGCAAGGTGCTGATAGCATGATATATAGGGATAATTTTCAATACGGTCGTCATTCTCGCGCATGCGGGAATCTTAATGCTTTCGCTATTCTTCCCTTCGCTCGGTCTTGCCTCGGTTAGCCACCGAAGGGCTCTTTCTTTTCTCTTGATAGAAAAGAAACAAAAGATCAAGGCTTGGAACTGATGTCGGATAAATTCGTCAAAGCTTTTTTGGTCGCCAGCACAAGCCCCGATGAAAAATCGGGGAGGGCGTGCTGCCTCGGGGTAGTGGTAGATTGAAAGGAGGTGCAAAAGCTTTAACGTTTTCTCCTTCCATCATTTCCCAGGCCGGATAGCATGGGGCAGATAGCATGATATATAGGTGTAATTTCTAATACGGTTGTCATACTCGCGCATGCGGGAATCTTAATGCTTTCGCTAATTCTTCCCTTCGCTCGGTCTTGCCTCGGCTCACCGCCGCCGAGGGGCTCTTACCTTTTTCTTGATAAAAAGGTAACCAAAAATCAAGGCTTGGAACTGATGTCGGATAAATTCATCAAAGCTTTTTTGGTCGCCAGCACGCCCTCCCCGATGAAAAATCGGGGAGGGCGTGCTGCCTCGGGGTAGTGGTAGGTTGAGAGGAGGTGCAAAAGCTTTAACGTTTTCTCCTTCCATCATTTCCCAGGCCGGATAGCATGGGGCAGATAGCATGATATATAGGTATAATTTCTAATACGGTCGTCATACTCGCGCATGCGGGAATCTTAATGCTTTCGCTATTCTTCCCTTCGCTCGGTCTTGCCTCGGTTAGCCACCGAAGGGCTTTTACTTTTTCCTTGATGAAAAAGTAACAAAAAATCAAGGCTAGGATCTGATGTCGGATAAATTCGTCAAAGCTTTTTTGGTCGCCAGCACGCCCTCCCCGATGAAAAATCGGGGAGGGCGTGCTGCCTCTGGGCTGTGGTAGGTCGAAAGGAGGTGCTAAAGCTTTAACGTTTTCTCCTTCCATCATTTCCTAGGCCGGATAGCATGATGCGATAGCAAGGAGTAGAGGCAGCGTCCATAAATTGATCCCTTTGAAACTATGAGGTGAACTCCCCTCCTAATTTAGGAGGGGTGGGGGTGGTTATGAGGAAATTCTCTTTTATTTCTATTCTCTTAGGGTAAAGGGGGTGATAGGCGGATAGGGGGCTCTGTGCCTCTCTGTGTCTTACTTGGTGTCCTCTGTGGTTAAACTGCCTTCTATGGTTAATTCCTGAGCTTTAACCGATTTCAAAAACACAAACCCCACTACACCAGATAAAACAGATGCGGTTAAAATCGCAAACTTCGCTTCTGATACATGCAGCACTTCGCTAAAAGAGAGCAGCGCAATAAAAATCGACATGGTAAAACCGATTCCGGCGAGCATGCCCAAACCTAAGATGTGTTTCCAGCCTGCCCCGGTGGGTAAATCAGCCCATTTCAGTTTCACGGCAAGCCAACTGAAAAAGGTTACGCCAATGGTTTTCCCTACAAATAAACCGACGATAATGCCGAGACCCAAAGGAGAAACCAATCCCGTAAGCATTTCTTTCTGGAAGGTGATATTGGTATTGGCCAGCGCGAAAACCGGCATAATGAGGTAATTAACGGGAGTGGTTAAAAAATGCTCCAGTTTTTCTAAAGGCGATTCAACATCTGTTTCATTGGTAGGGATGGTGAAAGCCAGTAATACACCTGCAATGGTAGCATGGATGCCGGAGTGGTGGATGAAATACCAGAGGAATACGCCCGGGATAAGATAAAACACAAGTTTCTTTACACCGAAATAGTTCATTAAGCCTAAAAGAACGAGGGTACCTCCTGCCATCGCCAGGTATTCGAAATGAATCTGGTTGGTATAAAAGATTGCGATCACAAGAATGGCACCAAGATCGTCGACAATGGCCAGCGCAGCCAGGAATATTTTTAAACTGGTGGGTACGCTTTTACCGAGCATGGCGATAATGGCGAGGGCAAAGGCAATGTCGGTAGCCATAGGGATGCCCCAGCCTCCGGCAGTTTCTGTACCTTTATTGAACAACGAATAAATTAGCGCTGGAACAAGCATGCCGCCCAGGGCTGCAATTACGGGTAAGGCTGCACTTTTAACAGAAGATAATTCGCCTTCGAGCAGTTCGCGTTTGATTTCCAATCCTACTAATAAGAAGAATATAGCCATTAAAGCGTCGTTTACCCAGGCTAAAATGCTGTAGTTGATGGCGCCAAAGCCGATTTTTGTAGCTAAAAAGGTTTCGAAACTTTCTTTTGAAGCGGTATTGGCAATGAGTAAGGATATGGCTACGCAGATCAGTAATAGGAAACCGCCAACTTGTCCGGAGCGGAAGAAACGCTGAAATACTTCGAGATTGATAAGTTTAGCCATAGGGGTAAAAATAGGAAAAATGAAAGGGGAAGGGGAAGTTTTTGTGAGGAAATCTATTATTTTAATGGTATGGATTTAAGTTCTATTGGAAGTTATCTAATACTATCGTCATTCCCGCGCATGCGGGAACCTTAATGCTCTCGCTATTAATGTAATCAAATATGTAGCTTTTGTCTGGCTGTTTTCTGTCATCCTGAGGTACGAAGGATCTTTTACCTAAAGATTCTTCACTGCGTTCAGAATGACAATTGTAAGTTTTTACCCTTGCTCGGTCTTGCCTCGGCTGACCGCCGCCGAGAGGCTCTTTCTTTTTTCAGTTGTGTATATTTTTTTATAGGCCTTCAAGCTTGCTTCGCAGGTTGGCTTGGCCCAAAAGAAACAAAAACCCAAGGCTTGCATCGTTTTTTATCTGATAATGTTGTTTTTATAGGTATAAAAGATTGCTACGCAATTTCTTGTAAAAACCTACGGAAATCTTAATAGCGCCAGTATCGAGGCTCTTACCCTGGCTTATCCCATCGCACCCGCTTGATCCTGCCTTGGGCTGTGGGGTAATGAGGGGAACTGCAAAGATTTCCGTGCTTTTTCCTGCGAAAATCTGCTAGGCCGGATAGCAGGGAGCAAATAGCGAGGGGCCTATCGCAGGGTGCGATAATTTGTTTTTTAGTCCTTTCCCTTTCAGGGGAAAGGTGCGGATAGGCGGGTAGAGGTAAGGCACTGCAACCAATAAAAAAGCCACAGAGGTTTAAATCTGTGGCTTTTCGTTTTCTATTGCATTAAGATCCCCGCCTGCGCGAGGATGACGAACGTTCTTTAAAACTTAAACGAGTTCAGCATAACGCATATTGTTGCATTAAGATCCCCGAATGCGCGAGGATGACGACAATCGCTTAAATTATGGTTTCTTGCCAATGTTTACCCTGATATTCACTTCAAAATCGCCATCGGTATAACCACTGATGGCGGATGTTGCGGTATTGTAATAAGCCATAAAATATAAGGTTGATTTGTAATTCATGCCAAAACCAACGGTAGCGTTTTGCGTATTGTGGTACATGGCCATTACGTACAATTTATCGTTGGCAAAATTGGCATTCAAGCCGGCATCCCATAAATTATCATAATTTTTAATTCCCCTGAAAACACCTTTAGGCTCCAGGCTGATTCCGTTAATGCCCGATCCCAGCATGAACTTATAACTCACCGCCGAATAAAATGTAGGTTTGTTGGCAAAGTTTAAATCGTCTTTTCTGAAAACGGAACGCATGTTCGGTACGGCACCTTCAACAGTTAATCCTTTCGAAGTATAAGAGATCCCGAAATCGCCATCCAGGTAATAACCCCGGTCGTTAAAACGGGCGATGGACGGGTCGTTAATGTCGCTGTTTCTTACACTGCTTAAATCCAGTTTATCCTGACTTGCACCGAATGAAATCCCGAAGTTTAGTTTCTGATCGTCACTGTTCAAGGGAAGGTGATACGCAAAGGTTCCAACGGCTTTGGTGCGCTGGATGCCACCCGATTTCTCGTTGTAGATGTTTATGCCCCAACCCACTTTGTTTACCTGCTGATCTAAAGTAACACTCTGGGTAATAGGTGCACCGGGAATGTTAGACCACTGCTTGCGGAAACTTCCGTTGATGTTAAAACCTTCGGTGATACCCGCCATTGATGGATTAACCAGGTAGCGGTTCTGGAAATATTGTGCATTAAGTGGAAGGATCTGTGCTTTTACCGACCCTAAAAATAATATACTGGCTGCAAATAGAAACGTTACGCGACGCATTTGCTTTATGTTTTTGGTAATTGCTCTCATGTCTGTAATTAGTCTCTAATGATGTTGATAAAACCTTTGAATGTACCGATGCCCTTACCGAGATCGATGATGTAGTAATAGGTGCCTTCGTTTAGCGGGCTTCCGTTTATGGTTCCATCCCAATCATTGGCATAAGTTTGCCTGGTATATAAAACCCGCCCGGCCTTATCAAATATTCTTAAGGTATTGTTTGGATAATAATCGATGTTTTTTACGATAAATTTATCATTATACCCATCACCATTAGGGGTGATTACTGTACTGGCTTCTAACTTATAATCTTCAGTTACGGTAATTGAAATCGTCTGATCGCTTACACAACCACTGGCATTGGTAACGGTTACTTTATAGGTGCCGCTTTGTTTCGGCCTGATGGTTACCCATGCCGTATTTTGCCCGCTGGTAATTTCTGCACCTGTCCAGCTGTATTGTACTCCGCCTACAGCGGTTAAAATCAGGGCATCGCCTTTAGAGATGCTTACGCCTTTATTGCTGCTGATGGAAACCAGAGGTAAGGCATTTATGGTTACAGTAGCGGTTCCGGTTTGTACCTGACCGCAATTTGCATCTTTAACGTTTACTAAATTATAGGCAAAGGTACCGGCTACATTAGTGGGTGCCGAAACCGTTACCGATGTGCTTGTTGCGGTTGTTGTTGCCGTTTTACTTGTTCCGCCGTTAATGTTATAGGTGAAAGTATAAGGTGCAGTTCCGTTTGCCCCGGTAAAGGTGATGGTTTGAGCGGCTCCGTTTAAGCAGACTGCTGATGTGCCGGCAATACTAGCTGTAGCGGTTGAAGTAACCGTTAATTTGAAAGTTTTAGTGGTTTTATCTACACCACCAAAATCTGTTCCGCCATTATCCATTACGGTAACGGTAATATTGGCAACACCGCTTACATTGTTTTTTAAGTGATAAGTAATCGTTCCTTTATCGGCACCGTTTGCTGCTACTGTTAATACATCGAACAGGTTAGCGTTATCTGAAGTAACAGAAAGTGTAGTGCTTTGTGTGGTTTCAGGACCAGCAGAAATTCCGGTTAAAGAAATACTTTGGTTTTCTGGTGAATAACAAACCGCCTGGTTGGCCACTGCATCGATTGCGGGTGCACCATTGCCGAATAAATACCTCGTTTTAATCGGATAATGATCTGTTGTGGTAGAACTGTAATTGGTTACCAGGTTTTTAACGGCATCTAAAACCTCGGCCGAGGCGGGTATGTAGTTTTGGTTTAGGTTTTTCGTGATGATGACGTTATCAATTACGGTATTAAATCCGGCGGTAGATTGTTTCCCTGCCAAACTTAGTGGTAAGGTTACAGGGAAATAATTAGTTGCATCCTGGGTGAAATCGGAATAGGAAGTGCCGGTACCTGCAGGCATTGGTGCAATGGTTTTATCAGCATCCAGTACATCGTTAAAATCGCCAAGAATAATCACTTTTTTACCAGCGAGGTTTGCGTCCAGCCAATCTTTCAATTGTTTATTTCCGCCTTTTCTACGGTTATAGGCATCAATCTGATCGGCTGTTGGGCCTGTGTTTGCTTTCGCATGAATTTCTATAAAATAAACGGTATCTAATTTATTGTTGATCTTCACCTGCGCCTGCATCATGTAAGGAAAACGGCCCGATGACCAGTTTTTGTAGGGGGTACCATCAACACTGGTTGCGGGTACAGCAGGGTTATAGGTATCTCTTAAAATACCTAAAGTAGAAATAGGCTTAATGAGATCGGTGCGGTACATAAAAGCCAGTTTTTGTGCCAATGGATAGTCGGCATCGACTTTATTATCAGCATAGGATCCGAACTCGCTGAATAAAACATTGTATCCGGCAGGTAAAACGGTATTTCTAAACAAAGTGGTATCTACCACCTCTGCAAAACCATAAATATCTGCATTGAGGTTGTTCACTACGGTTTTAACGTTAGCCGCCTGTTGTGGATCGTTCGATGGATCCTGAGCAGGACTACCAAACCATTCGATGTTCCAGTTCACTACTTCTAAAGTGTTGGCAATATCGAAAGTGTTTCCGGTTAAGGCCACGGTTTTATTTGCCGAACCAGGAGTAGCAATGCTTACATTGCCGGTATAGCTGGTATTCACCACCGTTGGCGAAAATTTAGCATAAACCGTTGGTGAAGTATTGTTGATCTCGGCCTTTGGGTAAGTGATGCTACTGCTATAGGTTCCGGTAGTTGTTTTTGATAAGGTAAAATTAGCCGGCGCGGTTAAGGTGACATCGCCCGTTAAGTTGCCTGCAGAGAAACCAAAGCTATTTGCAGCAGAAGTGGTATTAACCGCCTGGAAACCGAAAGCAAGGCTTGATGGCGAAGTGGTAATGTCAACCGCTGGTGGCGTGCTTGAGTTGGTTACTGCAAAATCATCAACCGTCCAACGGCTGGCCGAAGAAGTAGTAGAATTATACACAATGGCTACATAAACCGGTGTGCCCTTGTATGCCGACAAGTCTATATTGTCTGATTTGGTCCATTTATCGCTACCCGTTTCAGGGAATTTACCATCTAAACTGGTCCATGTGGCCAGTGCAGGGTTACCCGAGCCGGTATAGTTTGTAGAAATTTTGAGTTGTAATTTATCTCCCGCGAAAGCTGATCTCGTCCAGAAAGATAAAATGGCATAGTTAAACGAAGTGATATTTAAGGCTGGCGAAATCAACCAATCCTCATTTAAAATATTACCACCCGCATAACCATTAATCTGGAGGGCATTTCCTGCGCTGGCTACACCAGTTGGGTCGCTGGCATCATGTCCGAAAGTAGTGGTACAGCCCCAGGTTTGTGCGCCGGTTACGCTGTATTGATAAAAACCATCGGATAGGGCTGCGCTACCCACGGTAGTACAGTTCTCAAAGCTGAAAGCCGTTTGGTTAGGGTCAACCGCCGCGCCGGTTAATGAAAGTGGAACCGAAGTTGCACCCGCACTGGCATGTAAAACGGCACCGGTTGAATTGCCCACAGCTGTTGGACTAAATTTTACATACACCGTTTGGTTTGTGGCTAAATCGGCTACACTATAACTTAATGTAGTAGAAAAAGTAACGTTATCTTTAGAAATAGCATAAGGAGCTGTTGTTGTTAAAGTAGTGGTATTGGTTAAGTTTCCGGCAGAGAGTACATAACTTTTTGAAGCTGATGTGGTATTTAATGCCTGGTTGCTGAAGGCCAGTGTTTTTGGCGTAACAACTAAATAGGGACCGGTGGTTGAAGCAGGCTCGGTTACCGAACTGTTTTGTGGATTTGGTGACCTCAATACAAAATCTGACGAATTTTCATCGCTATCGTATCCATTACCTGCAAATTCTTCTGTACCACCAATACCCATCGTGGTGGCATTTGATGTTGCACTTGCTTTTCTTTCAATTGATGTGGTGTTGGTTGTGGCAGGTGCAGGGGCAGTACCTTCGTAGCCATTTGCTGTTCCAAAACCAACTTTATCAATAATATTTGCATTAACCGGGTTTGCACCTGTTTGTGGGGTAGCCAAATTGCTTAACAATATTTTTCCGGTTGTACCCGATAAAGTGAGCGTGCCAATTTTATCAGGTGTTGGTAAATCTAATGTACCACCTGTGCCTGCTGATTGTTGGATGAGGTAAAAACCTTTGGGAGCGATAGAGCCCGATAAGGTGGTTGCTGCCCAGCTGCCTGTACCGGTAGCGCTTGCATACTGAACGCTCCAGCCGGTTAAATCTACAGCTGAAAGTGTTGGGTTATACAGCTCGATAAAGTCATTTTTATAGGTAGCGCCGCTGTTACCGCCACCGCCATAAACTTCAGAAATGACCACATGATTAGCACCTGTTGGTTCTTTTGTCGAAGTGTTTTGCGGGTTTGGAACCGTAACTACAAAATCGGTACTGTTGTTGTCGGTATCGTAACCGTTTCCATTAAACTCTTCGGCACCTCCAATGGCTAAAGTTGCTGCTGTTGAAGTTGCACTTGCTTTACGTTCAATTGAAGTTGTATTGGAGATTACGGGGGTAGGTGCGGTTTCGAAACCGGTGGCTGTTGGGCCAAAGCCTACTTTATCAACTACCACAGTGGTTGATGGGTTGGCACCGGTTAAAAGCACATTTGAATTGCTTAAAATTACTTTTCCGGTTGTACCGGACAAGGCTAAAGTTCCGGTTGCATCCGGTGTAGGCAAATTAACGGTTCCGCCAGTTCCAGCAATCTCCTGAACCAAATAGAAACTTTTTGCAGGGATACTGCCTGTTAAATCTGTTTTGGTCCAGTTGCCTGTTCCGGCAGCATTTAAATACTGTACACTCCAGTCGGTTAAATCAACTGCGGTGTTACCTGGGTTGTATAATTCGATAAAATCATTTTTGAAGGTTGCACCAGTGTTTCCGCCGCCACCATAAATTTCGGAAATGACCACGTGGGTTAGGGCAGCAGGGGGTGTTGTGCCCAGGCCTGTAAGTGCAATGTTCTGCGTGCTTGCGCCAGTGCTTGCAATACTGATATTGCCCGAAACTGCTGTAGGTGTTGTTGGACTAAAACGTGCCGAAACTGTTTTGCCTGTGGCAAGCTCTGCCACTGTGTAAACTAAAGAAGTGCTGTAGGTCACATTATCTTTCGAAAGCGTAAAAGGTGCTGCAGTGGTAATATTTACGACATCGGTTAAGCCTGTGGCACTGAGGCTAAAGGTTTGTACCGTAGAATTGGTGCCTGTATTTTGGGAACCAAAATCGAAAGCCGTTTGGTTTACTGTTAAAATTGTTGATAATCCATTTCCGTTTACCGCAACATTAACAGGGCTGGCACCAGTGCTTGTATTGGCAATATTTCCGGTGGCATTGCCGCCTGCTGTTGGGCTGAAACGTACATAAACCAATGGAGATGCAGCCACTTCGGCTGTGGTATAACTGATGGAATTGCTGAAAGTAGTATTGTCTTTAGAGACAAAGAAAGGTGCTGTTGAATTTACGGAAACAGCAGCCGTTAAATTGGCTCCCCCTAATGTATAACTTTGTGCTGTAGCATTTGAATTGATATTTTGATCGCCGAAAAGCAATGAAGTATTTGATGCCGATAAAACAGGGGTAGCTGTAGTACTGCCTTTTGGTGTGATGCTAAAATCGTCGACAGTGTAAATGCCATCGCTTCCTAAATCGTCGGTATCTGTCCAGCGGATATAAAGCGTAGCGCCATCTGCCCAAGTAATTGTGGTGATGCTTCCCGAAATAGCCGTTTGATTTGCTGGTAAGTTGCCATCAATGCCCGCTGCTGTGGTAGTTGTTATTAACTTTTCGTTAAGGTTCATGCCGGTAAGCGGGAGCCAGGTGGCCGATGCATCGGCAATACTTGTGGCATTAAAGCTATATTCGAAATTTAGTTTTTCGTTAACCGTGGCCGTTGAACCAGTTCTCCACTGCTCCATTACGCCCGATAAATCAATTGAAGTTACGGTTGCACCTGTGTTATTCTGGAAACCAGCGCCAAACCTCGGCGTTAACGAACCAGAGGCGAGACTTCCTAACGAACGGTCGGCCGCTCCGGTTGTTCCCGCATTATAGGCAGCACCACTATTTGACGAAGCGGTGTAAACCGTTAATGCTAAAGCTGAGCCAATGGCTGCTGTGTTTGTGCCACTTGCTTTAACGGCACTCCACCCGGCAATAGTCGAAGTTCCTGTTGCCGTCATGCCGTCAAAATTTTCTGATTTTGCGGTATTTATTGACGTTAATGAAACCTGGGCAGATAAATAGTTTGAGAAAACCAGAAAAAGTAAAATGAGAAGTAAAGGTCTTTTCATATGGTAAGTTTTGTTTATAACAAATGTATAGGCAAATGCCTTATAATCAGATTAACTTAATGTTAATTTGAATGATTGTGGAAAAATAAATGTGATAAGGGATAATTTTCTGATTCTGCAGACGTTGTTGTGCTTTTTTGAATTTCGGTTTAAAGATTCTTCAGGAGAAATCATTAAAGAAAGGTCGTCATTGCGAGGAGGAACGACGAAGCAATCTTTCGTGCCGGTAATGCCTGCCATAAAGATTGCTTCGTCGGCTGAAAGAGCCTTCTTATAATGACGTTTATGTAAATAACTGATATTTAGTATTATTTTTTTGACCATATAAGACACTTAAGGACCATATAAGTTTACATGTTCTTATATGGTGTGAAAGCCTAAAGGATTATTTAATGAATTAGATGTTCTTAGGTGTCTAAGGTGGTGAATTAAACAGCGTAGTCTTTAATTTTTATGACCACCTTAGACATCTTAGCTCAATGAGTTTTGCAGGATGCAAAATCTTAAACCTAATACGTTAGAAAGCGTATATAGGACGTCATTCCTATTTTTTTCAGGCCACAGACCTTATGGTTACTCGCAATGACCACAATCAGGAGGTTTATTGTTTAAATTCTCCTGTTATTTATATCGTTTTTATGAAACAAACCATCATCATGGCTTTGGTTGATGGCATACTATTGATGTTTCCCGCTGATTTAAGCGAATAAACGCAGGTTTTATCATATAAAGGTTTGCGCCTGGTGGTTACAGACTTTGTTATTAAGCCTGATTGGAACGGAAAGCCCGCAATCCGATCCTTTATCGGATGAGGACTTGGAGAGTAAAGCAGGGCAGGAGGCTGCCACAGCGAACCAGGACCTTCACTTCCAAAAAAATAGCGCTAATATATGTCTGATAGACAGGTTATCTAGCTTTATAATGCAGAAGATCTACAAATATTCTTCAATATTTCCTTTACCCTCACGGATCACTTCAAACTCGCCAGTGGTACAATCAATTACGGTAGAGGCTTCATTATCTCCATAACCACCATCAATTACCAAATCGACCAGATTTTCGTATTTTTCGTGAATCAATTCCGGATCGGTAGAGTATTCAATTACATCATCATCATCTTTTATAGAAGTTGAAAGGATCGGATTGCCGAGTTCTTTCACAATGCAACGGGCAATGTTATTGTCGGGCACACGGATACCGACCGTTTTTTTATTCGAACTCAATAACTTGGGTACATTGTTATTGGCATTAAAAATAAAGGTAAATGGTCCTGGTAAAGCTTTTTTTAACACCCTGAAAGTGGTGTTATCAATTGGCTTGATATAATCAGAAATGTGCTTTAAATCATGACAGATAAAAGAGAAATTAGCTTTCTCTGGTTTAATGCCCCTAATGCGGCAAATTTTTTCGATTGCTTTCGGATTGGTAATATCGCAGCCCAAACCATAAATAGTATCGGTAGGGTAGATGATTAAACCGCCTTTTTTCAGCACTTCAACAACTTGTTCAATGGCCCTTTCGTTGGGATTCTCTGGATAGATCTTAATAAGCATAGCGTAAAAATAACAAAATTAAACGTTTGTTGTTTAGAGAACATATTAATCATACAGATTCTAAATATGTACAAATAGTTGTACAGCTATTTTATAATCTTTACTTTTGATTTTTAGAATACATTACCATGGAAATCACAAATTATACCTCATTCAGGCAAAGTTTAAAGTCTTATTTAGATAAGGTTTTTACTAACCATACTCCCTTGTTTGTTACCAGAGCGAAAGGGGAAGATGTTGTAGTTCTTTCTAAGGCAGACTATGATAGTATGCAAGAAACTTTTTATCTGTTAAAAAGTCCAAAAAATGCGCTTAGGCTAGAGCAGGGACTAAAAGATTATGAGAATGGTTTAGCTAAGGAGCAGGACCTGATTGATAATGATTAAATTATTTCTTGATGGAGCATGGGAGGATTATCTCTATTGGCAATCGGTTGATAAATCGATTCTGAAGAAAATAAATGCACTGATAAAAGAAATCGAACGCACTCCTTTTGAAGGTGCCGGGAAACCTGAGCCATTAAAACACCAATATTCCGGATGGTGGTCGAGGAGGATTAATTTAGAACACAGACTGGTATACAAAGTAGAAGATAACAAAATTATTTTTCTACAGTGCAGATACCATACCTAATAAATAACAAAACATGAGAAAAGCTTTCGTCGCGATTGCCGCATTTTTAATCGCCCTAACCATTATGCTGGGCTTATATCATCCCTTTTTATGGTGGACATTCATTTTTACCGGTCCTTTTGTACTGCTTGGTGTTTACGATTTATACCAGCCAAAGCATAGTATTGTGAGAAACTATCCGGTTTTCGGCCGTTTAAGGTATTTTATGGAAGAGTTGAGGCCGAAAGTATATCAATATTTCGTAGAAAGTGATACCAACGGTACGCCTTATAACAGGTTAAACCGTTCTTTAATTTACCAACGCGCTAAAAAAGATAACGATACGATCCCTTTTGGAACGCAGTTAAATGTTTACGATAATGGTTATGAGTGGTTGAGCCACAGTATTGCGGCTATATCACACCATGAATTAAATTTAGATCCGCGTGTTACTGTTGGCGGACCAGAATGTAAAAAACCTTATTCAGCCAGTATTTATAATATTTCGGCCATGAGTTTTGGTTCCTTAAGTCAGAATGCCATTTTAGCCTTAAATGGTGGTGCCAAAATGGGAAATTTTGCACACAATACGGGCGAAGGCGGGATAAGCGATTACCACCGTAAGCCAGGAGGCGATTTAATCTGGCAGATTGGTACGGGATATTTTGGCTGTCGTAATGCCGATGGTACCTTCAATTATGATGCTTACGCCGAGCGGGCACAAACCGATCAGGTAAAAATGATTGAAATTAAACTTTCGCAAGGTGCCAAGCCAGGACATGGTGGTATGTTACCAGCCAAAAAGGTAACACAGGAAGTCGCCAGGATTCGTTTGGTACCCGAAGGTAAAGATGTATTGTCGCCACCGGCGCACTCAGCTTTTAATACACCTATCGGTTTACTGGAATTTGTTAAAAAACTTCGCGATTTATCAGGGGGTAAACCAGTTGGTTTTAAATTGTGTATTGGTCGTAAAAGCGAGTTTTATGCCATTTGTAAAGCTATGGTAGAAACCGGAATTTACCCTGATTTTATTACTGTTGATGGTGGTGAGGGTGGTACAGGTGCCGCACCACAGGAGTTTTCGAATTCGGTAGGTATGCCTTTGCGCGAAGGTGTGGCTTTTGTGTATGATGTTTTAAATGGCTTTGACCTGAAAAAGCACATTAAAATTATTGCTTCGGGTAAAGTGGCAACAGGTTTCGATCTGGTTAAAAACATAGCCCTTGGTGCTGATATGTGTAATGCTGCCCGCGGAATGATGTTCGCTTTGGGCTGTATTCAGGCTTTAGAGTGTAACAGCAATACCTGCCCAACAGGAGTAGCCACCCAAGATCAGAGTTTAATGAAAGGCTTGGTAGTGGAAGATAAAACGGTTCGTGTTAAAAACTTCCATAACCTAACCGTAGCCAGTGCGGTAGAATTGTTAGGTGCTGCGGGTTTAAGAGAAACACATCAGTTAAGCAGAGCCTATATCAACAGGCGCGTAAGCCCAAGTGTAATGCAGAGTTATCTGGAGACTTTTCCTTATATCCCGGCAGGTAGCCTGTTGCAGACACCTTATCCAACCCGTTATGAACTGGGTATGGCACTGAGCAGTTCTGCCAGTTTTGCGCCAACAGATTATAAGGTTTCGGCAGTAGATTATTCGCACGCCAATCCGTATGGAGATACCATGCATGAGGATGGACGATAACAGTGAGGGATGACTTCCGAAGTTTAAAAGGGTTAAGTATAGGCAGAACTTCGTAAGTCTTTCCATAGCACTAAGAGAAGTCAAGCTTTAAAAGCTTGACTTCTTTGGTTTTGGGCTATTTTTTGTAAAGCAGGGACAGTAGCATTTGGGTTTGTTCAGTCCTGCTTTTTGCTGCAAGTCCTCTCCCGATGAAGAATCGGGATGCGGGCTTTCCGCGCCAATCAGGTTTAGGTGGCCACAACCGAAGGAGATCAATGTTTAAATCACCAAACGTTCCTACGGAACGAAAATGCCAATTATACAATTGGCTACCCATCAGGCGTCCCGCCGGGACGATTGTTCAAAATCATAGATTGGTGTAGGATTATATTAACCCAGTCGTCACCCTGAGGGGTAATTTATTTTATAAAAATCAATATGAGCGACAGATTTTTTTAGCGAATTCATCTCAGGATCTTTATGCTGAAACAAGTTACCATTCACATAATCCGATAGAAAAATCGTCATGGCGAGGAATGAAGCAACCTTAATGCTCACGCTAATAGCGATCGTTGTAAGATTGCTTCGTCGGCTGAAAAAGCCTTCTCGCAATGACGATTCCTTATATTAGAATCTGTCAATGGTAGTTTTTCTCAAGGTTTTAATAACGCAAAAAAAGAAGTCAAGTTTTAAAAACTTGACTTCTTTGATAATGGGCTATTTGTTTTCCCCTAAACCCTAAACCCTAAACCCTCCTAAAACTCTGCGTTTTTCGGGAATCTTGGGAAAGCGATTACATCACGGATGTTGGTCATTCCGGTTACGAACAATACCAGTCGCTCAAAACCTAAACCAAAACCCGAATGCGGCGCTGATCCAAAACGGCGGGTATCTAAATACCACCAAAGTTCGTCTTGAGGGATATTTAAATCTTCCATACGTTTGGTTAAACGGTCTAAACGTTCTTCACGTTGCGATCCGCCAATCATTTCGCCAATACCTGGAAATAAGATATCCATGGCTGCAACAGTTTGCCTGCCTTCAGCATCTGGTTCATTCTGGCGCATATAGAACGATTTAATATCAGCAGGATAATCGGTTAAGATTACCGGTTTTTTAAAGTGTTTTTCTACCAGGTAACGTTCGTGCTCACTTTGTAAATCAGCACCCCATTCATCAATCAGGTATTTAAACTGTTTCTTCTGGTTTGGTTTAGAAGATTTTAAAATCCTGATTGCCTCCGTATAGGTTAAACGTTCAAATTCGTTTGCCAGACAGAAATCCAACTTCTCTAACAAACTAAATTCGCTGCGTTCGTTCTGCGGTTTTTGTTTATCCTCTTCCGCTAAACGGGTATTTAAAAATTCTAATTCATCTTTGCAGTTATCTAAAGTATATTTTATAACATACTTCATCATATCTTCTGCAAGCTGCATGTTGTCTTCTAAATCTGCAAAAGCAACTTCAGGTTCAATCATCCAGAATTCTGCTAAGTGACGTGTAGTATTAGAGTTTTCTGCCCTGAAAGTAGGACCGAAAGTATAAATCTGTCCGAAAGCCATTGCTGCCAATTCACCTTCCAATTGTCCGGATACGGTTAAGTTGGTTGCACGGGCAAAGAAATCCTGTGAGAAATCTACTTTACCGTCTTCCGTACGTGGTGTATTGTCGAAATCTAAAGTGGTTACTTTAAACATCTCACCAGCACCTTCCGCATCACTTGCGGTAATTACAGGGGTATGCATGTACACAAAACCACGTTCGTTGTAGAATTGGTGAATGGCAAAAGCCAAGGCATGACGCACCTTAAAAACGGCGTTAAAAGTATTGGTACGGAAACGCAGGTGAGCAATTTCGCGTAAAAACTCTAAACTGTGTTTCTTTGGTTGTAATGGAAACTTTTCAGGATCGCTATCACCCAAAATTTCTACCGTTGTTGCTTTAATTTCAACAGATTGACCTTTACCTAAAGACTCGATCAATTTACCTGTTGCAGAAATGGCAGCGCCGGTTGTTATTCTTTTTAACAGCTCATCAGGCAAATTATTGAAATCGATCACAACCTGGATATTGCCCATGCAAGACCCGTCATTTAAGGCAATAAACTGATTATTACGGAAAGTTCTAACCCATCCCATAACCGTTACTTCTGTGTCAAATGCTGTCGACTTTAATAAATCTTTAATTTGCTGTCTCTTAATCATATTGTTATTTGTAAAAGGCGCAAATTTAGAAAAAAAAATGTATCAGTTAGCAGGTTTCAGTATACAGTTTTCAGTTTTTTAGGATGAATTATCTGCCAACTGAAAATTGCGAACTGTTAATTGGGAACTGAAAACTGCCAACTGTTATCGTAAATTCTTATCTTGAAAAGATTTATAGATAAAACAATTTTAGCATATCCATCTACAGCGCATCATGAATAAGTTTGATATAGATAAACAAACCCTAACTGATTTAAACATATTTGAGGTTCATGGCTCAAATAAAAGTATTTTTTCGCTGTTCAACTTTACTTTCACCATTAAAGGCAATGATAAATTATCTGAAATTTTCAGAATGCCTTCCACAGATATTCAGATCATTACGGAAAGACAAGGTTTAATAAAATATCTATCTAATTATAGCGACGATTTAAATTTTGACCATACGAACATAGACTTTATTGAAAGTTATCTGGTGCAAAATGGCAAAATCAAATTCTATTCAAAGATTTCCGCACTAACTAAGTCTATCAATTATTTCTTTTATCCAAATCAGGCATATTATGTAAAAGAAAAAGGCATAGGAGAGATTATTTCTTTGCTTAAACAACTTAATGGAGTTTTTGCGGCCTTAGATCAGGAGGTTAAGCCAGTGCTGGTTAAAGAATTTAATGAGATTGTTGGAATTTTATTTAAACAGAAACTAATTAAAGCTATTGTTGAGCGGGATGAGAAAAAGATTAACTTATTCGAATTAGAAGCGCTTGATTTTATGTTTAGGGGAACTGAGTTAAGGACAATCAAACGGTTTTTAGATTTAGTCTATCAGATTGATGCTTATTATGCTGTTGTTAAGGCAGCCAGGAAATACAATTTGACCTTGCCAAACGTGAATGCAAAAGAGTGCCATCTGCGTATTATAGGTGTTTTTCATCCTTTTTTAAATCATCCGGTTGCTAATGATATTGAATTTGAAATTGGTAAGAATGTATGTTTCCTAACGGGAAGTAATATGGCTGGGAAATCTACTTTTTTAAAATCTGTTGGGGTTTCTGTCTATTTGGCTCATTTAGGTCTTCCGGTTCCTGCAGCATATATGGAAACAGGAATTTGGCAAGGATTGGTGTCGACCATAAACTTGCCTGATAATTTAAACGAAGGGTTTAGCCATTTTTACAATGAAGTTTTAAGGGTAAAACATGTTGCAGAGAAGATCAAAGTTTCCAAAAATATTTTTGTAATTTTTGATGAGCTGTTTAGAGGGACTAATGTTAAAGATGCATTTGATGGGTCTTTATCTGTGATTAAATCATTTTCTGCAATAAAAGACTGTTATTTCATGATTTCAACTCATATTATTGAGGTTGCCGAAATATTAAAAGAGAACGAAAGTATCATGTTTAAATACCTATCGACCAAAATGGAACACAACAAACCTACATTTACGTATAATCTTATGAATGGAATTACCGATGAACGGATAGGTATGTGGATTATTGAAAATGAGAAAATCGATGAAATTTTAAGCAGCAGAGCTATTAGGTAAGGCCCTGCCACTTTATTTTTTAGTCGATTGAACTGTAACCGCCAACTGAAAACTGCCTACTGTTGTTGTTGCTGTTGTTGCTGCATAGCTTCCATGTATTGCTGATAGCTGTTTTTGGTTCTCACGGTGCTTATTGTTCCTGTGGGCTTGCTGTAATTCACTTCTTTCGGCTGGAAATACGTTTCCTGATCGTTAAAGTCTTCATCGTTATAACCTACTGATACATTTACTTCCATAATATGCTCGAAACCACCTTTGTAAACGCCTTTTACGGGTGAGCAATCGGTAAAATTCCGGCCAACGGCCAAACGCACATGGTTTTCGTTTACAATGCAATTATTGGTCGGGTCTAAACCCAGCCAGCCATATTCGGGCAGGTAAGCTTCCGCCCAGGCATGGGTTGCACCTTCACCCCGCATGCCGTCTCTGTTAGGGCAGATATAGCCGCTTACGTACCGTGCCGGGATGCCTGTTAAACGCAACATGGCGGTTAATACATGGGCAAAATCCTGACAAACCCCGGCTTTTAGTTTTAAAATTTCATCAATAGTGGTATCAACTGCCGTTACTCCTTTAATGTAATCGAAATTGTTGAACACATGAGCACAATATTTTATAGCGGTTTGGTAAGGCGTATCTTCAGTGTGCTTAATGTTTAAAGCTGTTTCCTTTAACTGAGCGATACCCTCAAAACTTTCCTGCCTTACATAGTCGATATAGGGTACTTCGAATTTTAGGGCACTTAAACTGTTCCACTGCTCGCTGCTAAACATATCGTCTTGCGGCAATGGCTTCGGGAAGGTTTCTACACATACCTTCGAAAAGATTTTAAGTTGGGTGTGCGGTTCGTTTTGGGTAAAAGTGCCCACCTCGTTTCCGTAGTAATCGATAAAAATTTCAATTTCCGGGCTTCCGGAGATATTCAGGTCGTGTTTAACCACCTTTTGGAAATCATCTTTAATGGGAAATAGAATAATCTGATTCGCACTATCCCGAACAGGTAACTCGTATTTGTAATTGGTGATATGTTTGATTTTGAAAATTGGCATATTGGTTTTTATTATTATAAGTTACCACAGATAAAAAGAATAAACACAGATGGGAAATCAATAAAGGAAGTAATATCTGTGCTCATCTGTGGTTAAAAATTATGAGTTTGCGAAATAATATTCATTTAACAGGTTGCCGATGCCGAAAAGCTCTGCCCTGATTTCTGTAAGGTAATGATGCAACTGCTCTTCATTCATGGTGTTAACAGAACTGTAGGTAATCATACTTTTTAAACGTCCTATTTTAAAAGACAGGTTATTGTAGTGTTCGATATTACTTTCACTCTTTAGCCGGTTAAAATATCGTTCAATATTGTTCATGGCATATAATGCTGAACGTGGAAAATCGTTATTAAGCATTACCAGTTCGATAATGTTTTTCGCATCAAACCCTTGCCGATAGGTTTTCAGGTATAATTCATAACCACCCAACGATAATAATAAATGTTTCCAATAGGAGATATCAGTCAACAGATCAGGATTGCTGCTTATCGAGCTGAATTTAATGTCGAGAATATCGACTGACTGTATGCTTCTCTCCAGGTGTTTGCCAATATTCATAAAACTCCTGCTTTCTCCACGCTCCATCACACTGTCGGCAGTTCCGTTATATAACATTACCTGTTTAATCAAAACATCTAAAGCGGTAACAGGATCATCCTTCTGTACGTACCACAATAATTTTTCGTCTTTTACCGCATGGTAATATTCGTTTAAACATTGCCATAAATCTTTAGGGATGTGTTCCTGGACACTCCTTGCATTTTCACGGGCCAGGGTAACGATGTTTAAAATTGAATTTTGATTCTCGCGGTTTAACAAGAGGTATTCGATTACCGCGCGGCTATCGTGCTGGATATTTAACAGTTCATTTTCGTCATCCGATGAAAAAATCCTGATCACGGGTTTCCAGGTGAATTCCTGTATGGTATCCTGAGAGGAAGCGTAATTTATTTTTAACATGCGCAACATACCGTCGCTGCGCTCAACGTACCTGCTTAACCAATATAGGCTTGATGCCACTCTACTTAACATATGCTGTATTCTAAGAAGTTAAAACCCATGTATCTTTACTGCCACCGCCCTGCGAACTGTTTACCACGAGTGAGCCTTCTTTTAAAGCTACCCGGGTTAAGCCGCCTGGAACAATCGAGATACCATCTGGCCCGTTTAAGGCGAATGGACGAAGATCGATTCTGCGCGGAGCCAGTTTCCCATTAATAAAACATGGAGCCGAAGACAGGCTGATGGTGGGTTGGGCAATAAAGTTGCGGGGATCTTTCAATACCTCAATTTTGTATTCCTCTGTTTCCTGTTCAGTTGCCGCATGTCCCATTAACATGCCATAACCACCACTTCCGTTAGTTTTTTTGATTACCATGGTATTGATGTTGGCAAAAACATAATCAAGCTCATCCTGATTGCTGAGCTGATAGGTGGGTACATTCTTTAATATGGGTTCTTCGTTCAGGTAATACCTGATCATATCCGGTACATAAGTGTAAACGGCTTTATCGTCGGCTACGCCATTGCCTACTGCGTTAATAATCGCTACATTACCTTTACGGTAAGCGCCCATCAGGCCTGCTACGCCCAATACGCTGTTTGGATTAAAAATCAGCGGATCGAGATAGTCGTCGTCTACCCGGCGATAAATCACATCTACCTGCTGCAGGCCTGTAGTGGTTTTCATAAATACCTTTTGGTTTTTAACCACCAGATCACGCCCTTCTACCAGTTCTACGCCCATTAAGCGGGCCAGGGTAGTATGTTCGTAATATGCAGAATTATACATGCCCGGACTTAACAGTACAATTGTTGGGTTCGAAACCGCTCTGGGAGAGAGGCTCATTAAATTTTTATATAAAATGGCAGGGTATTCGGTTACGCTCCTTACGCCGCATTGCGGAATAAGATCAGGAAAGAGTCTTTTGGTGATTTCCCTGTTTTCGAGCATGTAACTTACGCCTGATGGGGTACGGAGATTATCTTCGAGCACATAAAAAGTGCCGTCGTGATCTCTGATCAGGTCTATTCCGGCAATATGGATATAAATATCGTGCAATACATTTACATTGTGCATCTCTCTTAAAAAATGCGGACAAGAATAAATTACATTTATGGGTACAATCTGGTCTTTTAAGATAAATTGATTGCTATAAATGTCTTTAAGGAAAAGATTTAGCGCTTTTAACCTTTGTTTTATTCCTTTTTCGATAAAAGACCACTCTGTTGAGGTGATAATTCTGGGGATGATATCAAAGGGAAAGATTTTTTCGATGCCTTCGCCGCTATCATATACGGTAAAGGTTATTCCCTGACTCATAAATAACTTTTTAGCGAGTTCTTCCTTTTTATTTAGGTTTTCGAGCGACTCTTTAGAGAAATTGCTGATGAAGTTTGCATAGTGATTTCTGTAATTGTCACCATTTAGAAACATCTCATCATAAGTTTTGGGATGATTAAAGTAATTTTTTATAAAATCTTCTATCATTTTTCTTGAATATTCCCTTAAATTATAATTTTTTGAGTTAAAAACTAACTTTTATGTAGTAATATTTGTTTTTATCGTTAATTATCTATGTTTATTTAAGTTATTTATGTCTTAATATTAGTGTTTTAGTTTTTTTTATGATAAATTTTAATTTTTTTAATCAAATTGTTTGCTGATATGAATAAAATTTGTACTTTTGTGATGCTCGTTAATTATTATTATATATTTGGTTTAAAAAAAGCGCTGGCAACGGCGCTTTTTTTATAAAACTTTCAAGACTTATTCATAATCAACATAAACCAAACAACCTAAACCAAGAAGCTCCAGCAAAACTGGGGCTTTTCTTTTTTGTATAGCATCTCAATAATTATCGGATAAAGCGTGGCGAAAAGGGTAGTAGTTCGTCATCCTCGCGCATGCGTGGATCTTAATGCTTTATGACTTAGTAAAATCTTTTTAGATCAGCGGTGCTTTTCTGCGCGATTAGCGGGAAACAAATGAATTTGCTATGTAAGGTTTTTCCGCAGATTTAAGAAGATAAGAAACGCAGATTTAGCGGATTTTGGAGGTTAAAACAATTATAGGTTTCAAAGAAGAGTCGTCATCTCGACTGAAGTGAAACGGAATGGAGAGATCTATAAAGTGTATATATTAGAGATTTCAGAGATTTGCTTCGTAGAGTCTTAGGTTGTTCTTGAATGACGATGTACTGGTAAACAAAAAAAAGCTACCCTTTTTAGGATAGCTTTTCAATATAGGTTTTGTTGTTGTTATGCTTCTGAGTAAGTGATTTTATTCACATGTTTATCGATTTCCCATCTTCCGGTACCTTCTTCGCCAATTACTTCAAATAATTCTAGTGCCCTACGTGCTTTATATTCCTCTTCGCGTTGCTCTTTCAGGAACCAGTTCAAGAATTCCATGGTTACAAAATCCTGCTCTTTATGGCATTTAGCTGCCAGGTTTTTAAAACTCTGGGTAATCGCAATCTCTGCTTCCAAAGCATCTTCGAAAACTTCTCTAAATCCGGCGAAGTCGGTTTTAATACCCGAAACTTCGGGAGATATCGCGTTTCCACCCATATCCAAAACATATTTGAACAATTTCAATTGGTGTACTCTTTCTTCTTCAGATTGTTTTAAAAAATAATCTGCTGAAAAATCGAATCCATTTTGGTCGCACCAAGATGACATTGATAAATATAGTGATGAAGAGTGAGCTTCTTTTTTGATCTGCTGATTTAATAACGTTTCAATATCCTGTGATATTAAACATTTAATGCGCATTAAGTCTTTCATAATTTTCTTTGCTTAACTAATGATACAAAGATAACAGCAAATTAAACAGATTGTGTGATTTATTTGCTATATGAAATTAGTCTAAATTGCTGATAATTAGTTATTTGTAATCAGTTTAAATAAGGCGAAAGGGATGTAAAATGTAAGAGGGAAAATGGAATAACGCGAGACGGATAGTTGTTGAGGGTCAGAAGGATAAAGATCGGTTTTCAGTTGGCAATTTTTCAGTTGACGGTTTTCAATTGGGAATTTTCAGTTTTCAATGGATTAAGTCCATGTGAATAACTGAGGATTAAAGAATGGCGTAGGATATTGAATCCACCTCACGATCGTCATCCTGAGTTTATCTCAGGATCTTCCCAACGTGATAGATACTGAAACAAGTTCAGTATGACGCACTGCATGGAATAGAGCGAAAAACGGATGTAATTAATACTATTACCATATAGTTTTTAATTCGCAATTTTAAGTTGGTGGTTTTCAATTTGCGGTTATCAATTCGACGTTCTGATTTCAATCAACCAGCTCAAAGTAACAATGAAAAAAAGATTTGAATAATCGTTGAAAAAATATACTTTACTTAATGAGTATGTACATCTTCCATTTCACATCAAACATCTTCCATTATTAATAAACCAATCTATAAAGGCAGTCGCTGATGATGTGGTTGAGTTTGAACATGGTGAAAGTACCATGCAACAAATCTTTTAAAGCGATAATTTCCAATGCACTTAACAAATAGATGTGTTCGCAACCATTAAAGGTAACCAGTTCGAAATCGGCTTTGTGGGTATTTAAAAGGAGCGCCTCAATATCAATCTGTTCTACAACAGCTTTTAATTTTTGAAGCGACAGGCAGTTGTAGCGTGCAAACTTACCGCCAAAATCTACATAAAAGCAGTTTAACTTATCTGATTGATAAACAGAACCCTGGGTATTTGAGAATACGTTAACCAGTTCGTTGATATCGATACATGCTTTTTCCATTGATTACAAAAATTGGCATTATTTAGATTAAATACAAATAAAAGAGAAAATAAATTTTGGAAGCGGTTGGGGTTGGGCGTTTGGCGGTGCAGAGTTGAAGTCCAGAGGCTAATTATTTGATCTTAAAAACCATGTGATGGTATAATCCGCCCATAAATTGTTTTTCATTTTGAATAGCAAAACCCATATTTTGGTAAAGCTTTAATGCTCTGTCGTTATTTTGTTCTACCAATAGCCCAATTTTATGGTGACCAAGTTTTTTAGCCCAGTCTATACCTGCTTTAATCAGCTGTTTTCCAATTCCTTTTCCCTGAGCTGAAGGGTTAACGCTGATACTGTCGAGGTAAAACTCCCCGGCTTCGGTTTCAGTGTCTTGATTAAGGCCGCTTGAATGGTGGTGTACGGCCACATAATGAAGAAATGGTTTGCGGAGTTCAGGCAGTTTTCCTCCATCATAAGCGTTCAATGATCCCAAAACTTTCCCTTCTTCTTCAAAAACCAGCGTATTTTCATAACTGTATTGATTACCCCGCAGCATAAAGAAGTGTTTTAAAATTTGATTGATCACATGTTCATCTTCAACATTGGTTAGTTTCTGTGCCAGTTTGCCCATCGCCTGGATAATCAATGGCACTACTGCTGTAGCATCTGAAGGGCTTGCTGGTCTGATCATTATATTTCACTTAACTTAAAGGTTTCTGCCATGCGGATTCCCTTTTCGGTGCGTTGCAGGGTACAACATTCGTTAATGGGATCGTGCTCTAAGTACAAGATATAATTGTTGTTAACCGCTTCTTCTAAAAAGGCTTGTTTTTCGGTTAGCGTTTTTAAAGGGAACATGTCATAAGCCATAACGTAGGGCAGGGGCAAGTGACCGACTGAAGGCAAAAGATCGGCCATGTACACAATGGTTCTGCCTTTGTAATTGATTTTAGGCAACATCATGGCATCAGTATGGCCATAAGCAAAGCTGATATTGATATTCTTTTGCCATTCGATATTTTCTTTTTCGGCCACAAATTTAAGTTGTCCGCTTTCCTGGATCGGTAAAATATTTTCTTTTAAAAATGAAGCTTTTTCCCTTGCATTTGGTTCTGCCGCCCATTGCCAATGCTTTTCATTGCTCCAATAGTGTGCATTTTTAAACGCAGGCACCAGTTTGTCATTTTCTCTCACTATTGCTCCGCCTACATGATCGAAGTGCAGGTGTGTAAGAAAAACATCAGTAATATCGGCTGTATTAAAGCCCAAATGTGCCAGGGATTTTTCCATCGAATCATCCCCATGCAGATAATAATGACTGAAAAACTTTTCGTCCTGTTTGTTTCCAATTCCGGTATCTACTAAAATCAATTGGTCGCCTTCTTCTATTAACAGACAACGCATGGCCCAGGTGCATAGGTTATTGGCATCTGCCGGGTTGGTTTTTTGCCAGATGGCCTTGGGTACAACGCCAAACATTGCGCCGCCGTCTAATTTAAATAAGCCTGTATTTATGGTGTGGAGTTTCATTTTTGTAGGATCAGGTAATTAGTATCAAGAAGCTAGTATTAAGTATCAAGATTGGAATTGGCTAAAAATAAGAAAACCCTTTAGAATTAACAGTATCAAGTAATTAGTATCTGGTATCAAGACTCGAATTGGGTAAAATAAGAAAACCCTTTAGGATTAACTAAAGGGTTTCTATATATTTCGACTGTAGACTCTGGACTACAGACTTTGGACTATAAGTGTATCACTTCTCCGTAAGCATCAGCTGCAGCTTCCATAATGGCTTCGCTCATGGTAGGGTGAGGGTGAACAGATTTAATCATTTCGTGACCAGTAGTTTCCAGTTTACGGGCAACTACGATTTCGGCAATCATTTCAGTAACATTGGCACCGATCATGTGTGCGCCTAATAATTCGCCGTATTTAGCATCGAAAATTAATTTTACGAAACCATCTTTAGCACCGGCAGCACTTGCTTTACCTGATGCAGAGAATGGGAATTTACCGATTTTTAATTCGTAACCAGCCGCTTTAGCTGCTTTTTCGGTATAACCTACTGAAGCGATTTCCGGAGTACAATAAGTACATCCCGGGATGTTGTTATAATCTAATGCTTCAACATGCTGACCAGCGATTTTTTCTACACAGATAATACCTTCTGCAGAAGCAACGTGTGCTAAAGCTTGTCCGCCTACTACATCGCCAATGGCATAATAACCTTTAACTGAAGTATTGTAGAATTCGTCGGTAACAATTTTGCCTTTCTCTGTTTTGATACCTGTTTCTTCTAAACCAATGTTTTCGATGTTGGCTACAATACCTGCTGCTGAAAGTACGATGTCGGCCTCGATAGTTTGCATACCAGAAGCGGTTTTAACAGAAACCTTGCAACCTGCACCGCTGGTATCAACCGATTCAACACTTGCCGAAGTCATTACGTCAATACCCACTTTTTTTAGGCTGCGCAATAATTGTTTAGAAACGTCTTCGTCTTCAACCGGAACAACGTTATCCATAAATTCTACGATGGTTACTTTGGTACCCATAGTAGCGTAGAAATAAGCAAACTCAACACCAATTGCACCAGAACCTACCACTACCATGCTTTTTGGTAATTCAGGAAGTACCATTGCCTGGCGGTAGCCGATAATTTTTTTGCCATCCTGTTTCAGGTTAGGCAATTCTCTTGAACGGGCACCTGTAGCAATGATGATATTTTTAGCACTTAGTTCCTGTTGAGAACCATCAGCACCTTTAACTTCTAATTTGTTTCCTGGTTTTACTTTACCAGTACCCATAATGACGTCAATTTTATTTTTCTTCATTAAAAATTGAACGCCTTTGCTCATGCCGTCTGCAACACCGCGGCTGCGTTTTACCACAGCAGCAAAATCTGCAGTTGCACCAGCAGTAGTAATTCCGTAATCAGCAGCATGATTAATATATTCGAAAACCTGAGCACTTTTTAAAAGTGCTTTAGTAGGGATACAGCCCCAGTTTAAACAAATACCACCTAATGATTCACGCTCAACAATTGCAACTTTTAGTCCCAACTGAGAAGCTCTGATTGCAGCTACGTAACCACCTGGGCCGCTGCCTAAAACAATAACGTCGTAATTCATCTGTTTTTAATCTATTTTAAAGAGATTTGTTTTTAATTGTTTTATACCTGTAATCTGCTTCATTATCCCTTAATATGGGTTGCCTACAACCTGATTACAAAGGTTAAAAGATTTTCATCTCGCAACAATCGCTCAAAACTAAAAAAAAAATGTCAATTGAATAGGGCAATGTTGAGATAGCTTTTAAAAATTACAATGGATGAATATTGCTTTGAATATTTTATGCTAAAACAATAGCTATAATCAAGTTGATTTACAGAATAATATATTGATGGGGTAACAAAAAGTTAAATAACCGGGATGTTATGGTTGAAAAAATGGCGTTAATATATATTATTCGAAAAATACCAATATTAACATAAGTTTTATGCTTAAATTATAATCAACTGATTGTTTCGTTATTAAAAATTTAGCTTTATTATCAAAGTGTTGATAAACTGAAAGTTATAATCTGCGCAATATGTGTTAAATGTTGAAAAGTTTTGTCTGACTTAATAATTATTTAACATTGAATGTTAAAATGTGTTAAATTTTATTGGGTACATTTGCGGAATAATATCATTAATTAGATTACTCAACAACAAAAAAACATTTAAAAAAACAAAGTATGAAGAAATCTTTACTTTTAAGATTAGTACTGGTTATTGTTACATTTGTAGGTATTACTGTTGGTGCGAAAGCACAGGTAACCACATCGTCAATGACAGGAACCATTAAAGACGCCAAAGGCGCCTTACCTGGTGCAAGTGTTAAAGCAACACATACGCCAACGGGTACAGTATATTCTGTGTCTACCAATAGCGATGGTCGTTTTACCATTGGTGGTATGCGTGTTGGTGGGCCTTATACCATTGAAGTTAGTTTTGTTGGTTACAGACCTGAAAAATTAACTGAAGTTTACTTAAAAATAGGTGAGCCTTATTTGGTAAACTTAACTTTAACTGACAATAGTTCAACATTATCTGAGGTTAAAGTTGTTGGTCAAAGCGCTAATAGTATTTTGAATTCAAACAAAAATGGAACTTCTACAGTAATTTCAAGGCAGCAAATTCAATCGTTACCTACGATTACACGTAGCGTTAACGACTTAACCCGTTTAACGCCACAATCTTCGGGCACTCAGGGTGCTATTGGTGGTGGTAACTATCGCTCTAACAATTTTACTGTAGATGGTGCTAACTTTAACAACCAATTTGGCATCGGTCAAAACATTCCTGCGGGTGGTTCTCCAATCTCAATTGATGCGTTAGAGCAAATCTCGATCAATGTAACACCTTACGATGTTCGTCAAACAGGTTTTACTGGTGGTTCAATTTCTGCTGTAACACGTTCAGGTACCAACACTTTCCAAGGTAGTGCTTTCTATACCATGCGTGGTGAAGAACAACAAGGTAAAAGAATTGGTGAGACGTATCGTATTCCTGATGCTTCAATTCAAAAATTGGACGAGAAAAATTATGGATTTAGTTTAGGTGGGCCGATTGTAAAAAATAAATTGTTCTTTTTTGTTAATTACGAAAAAAAGCATACTATTCAACCAGGAACAACAAGAATAGCTTCTTCCCCTGGCTTGCCATACGGAGCTCCAGGTACCCCGAATACTGTTGTGCCGGCTAGTCAATTGCTTTTGAACGAAATTTCTTCGTATTTAGATGCTAAATATGGTTATAAAACAGGACCATATCAAGGATATTCAAATGTAAGTGATAACGAAAAAATGTTTGCCCGCTTAGACTGGAATATTACTAAAAATCATCGTTTTAGTGTAAGGTATAATCAGGTTGAAAGTCAAAGCCCTTCTCCAGCGAGTACATCTGTAACCAACTCAGGAGTTACTGGTGCGTTGAGTTATAACAATAATAGGTCGGGTACTGCAAATAATGCGGGATTACCTTTTTATAATTCTAATTATTACCAAGCGGCAAACCTATATTCTGCAGTTGCTGAGTTGACGTCGAACTTTGGTAGCAAACTAACAAATGTTGCACGTGCTACTTACTCGCATCAAAACGATCCAAGAAATTCGGATAGTTCTCCATTTCCTTTAGTTGATATCTTGGATGGAACTCAAAATGCTTCAAATGCAGGAAATGTTTTGACCACTTTTGGGTACGAACCATTCACTTACGGGAACTTAAGAGATGTTAAAGGATATACTTATTCTGATGACTTGAGCTTAGCTTTAGGAAAGCATAATATTACCTTAGGTTTGCAAGCGGAATTCAGTACTACTAAAAATGGATTTCAGCGTTTTGGTACTGGTTTCTATACTTTCAAATCATGGGATGACTTCAAAAATGGAGCTAAGCCACTACAATATTCTGTAACTTATCCATTAACTGCTGATGGTTCTCAAGCCTTCCCTAGCTTTAAGTTCGCTCAATATTCAGCGTATTTACAGGATGAATTTACCGTTTCTGATCGCTTAAAATTAACTGCTGGTTTACGTATTGAACAAGCAACTTATCCGGACGCTCCAGAAATTCAAACACATCCTTTAGTAGCTGCTCAAACTTTTCATGATGGAAGAAAAGTAGATACAGGTGTTTTACCTGAAAATAGATTATCATATTCGCCACGTTTTGGTTTTAACTGGGACGTTATGGGAGATCGTTCGTTACAAGTTCGTGGTGGAACAGGTATATTTACTGGCCGTGTTCCTTTTGTATGGATTGTATCACAATCTAGTGATGCAGGTTTACTACAATATTTACAAACTTATTCAAGCCTTAGTGGTGGAATTGTTCCCTCATTTAATCCAAGTATTGCTCCGAACTTACTTACCGCGACTAAACCAGCAGCTGGAACAAGTATACCAGGAACGATTAGTGTTATGGCTCCTGATTTGAAATTCCCTCAGACCTGGAAATCAAGTTTAGCATTTGATGTTAAATTACCTTGGGGAATTGTAGGAACATTAGAAGGTATTTATGGTAAAGATTTAAATGTCGCTGTTGCTAAAAACATCAACTTGGTAAATCCAACTACAACTAATATCTCAGGTTATCCAGATAATAGACCATTATATCCTAGCTCTGTTGCTGGAAGACAAGAGGTAGACATCAACAGTGCTGGTATTCCAACTACTAACGGAACATCTGCATTAAACGTAACAGAGATGACCAATGCTAAAGGCGGTTATAACTGGATGATTACTGGTCAGTTAACTAAGCAATTTAATAGTGGAATATCAGCAATGCTTGCTTATACACGTTCTGATCAACGTAATTATGGAGATGGTGGCGGAGATCAGCTAGGTAACTTATGGTCTATCCCAGCAACATCTACCAATCCTAATATACCAACTTTGAGTTATTCTCAAAATTTAAATCCAGATCGCATTATCGCAAGTGTATCTTATAGAAAAGAATATTTGAAGAACCTTGCTACTTCATTCTCATTGTTTTATGAGGGGTCTCAACAAGGAAGATATTCGTATGTTTATGGAGCTGATTACAATAGAGATGGTGTTTCTGGAAATGACTTGATTTATATCCCTAAAGATGCATCTGAAATAAATTTTGTTGCTGTACCAGCCAACTTAGTAAGTACTTCTACTGTAACCAGAGCATATCCTAGATCATATACTGCTGCAGAACAAAGTGCTATTTTTGAAACTTATATAGCGCAGGATCCATATTTGAGCAAACATAGGGGCGAATATGCGCAACGTAATGCGGCAACCTCTCCATGGAGAAATCAATTCGATTTAAGAATCACTCAACAAATCTTCAAGAATTACGGTAAGTCAAAAAATACTTTTGAATTTACAGCTGATATTTTCAACGTTGGTAATTTGTTGAACCGTAAATGGGGTAACGTAAACTTTGTTAATAATGCATCTATTTTGGTTCCTCAAAATGCTGCATTAGTTAATGGAACTACAAAACCAACATTTATTCTAGGTGCGGCACAAGGTGATATCGTTAGAAATACCTTTGGCACATCTCAAACCATTTTATCTACATATTATATGCAGTTTGGTGTTCGTTATATTTTTAACTAATACCTACTAAATTATATAAAAACAAAAGCCCCGATCATTCGATCGGGGCTTTTGTTTTTTACCACCATTTTAAAACAAGCTAATTATCTATTCAGGGAAGTATTTCGTGTAATAAACTAACTACTTCATGTAAAAAACAATAGTTGCTTAATAGTAGATAAGTATTTTTATAACGGAAAACAAAATACTATTATGAAACGCACGCTCTCTACGAAAATATTCCTTTTCGCCAATTAGATTATAATGTTTTGCTTTTAAGCAGTTCATCCCTCCTAATCTGATTCAATTTAATACCTAAACTTTTGTGCTTTCTATAATAGATCATCCATTGTTTTACCTAACGATTAAATCTATATGAATTAAAATTTAAAACATTTAAACATGAAAAAAATCTATTACGCTTTCTTTTTACTCATCACAATTCTTAGTGCTTGTAAAAAAGATAATGGCCGTGCAGAAAATAATACTGAAATACCCATTGAAATTATTCAAAAGTTAAAAGCAGCTGGATTTGATACTACCGAAGGATTACATAAGCATGGCGATGGTTATATTGTAGAAGGCGATATTTTATTGACGAAAACTGATATTGATGGTTTAAGTGAAAATCCTAAGTCGAAAATTACTCTTGGCTTGAATATTAAAGATCGATTATTACAATCTAAAGATCCCGTTGGCCATTATGTATCTAACTTATTAACTGCTAATAGTGGAGTTAAGAATATCAGCATCTATATACCTCCCTCTTTTCAACAATACATTATAGATGGATTAGATTTGGCGATAGCAAGATATAATGCGTTAGAATTCGGCTTAACATTTTCACGAAGTATGAGCTCATCCTCTGCTAACATTGTAATATCAACAACTTTTATTGATCCAAATAATAAACCAAGTAATGTAACTGCTTACCTAATGGCATCCGGTTTGCCTTCAAATGGAAATCCGTATAATCAAATTTTGGTTAATACTTATTATTACAATACCTCTTCTTTTTATTCTGACATTGCCTCTACTTTTGCTCATGAGATTGGTCATGCTATTGGATTTAGGCATACGGATTATATGAACAGAGCATTCAGTTGTGGTCAAGTAACTCAAGGGAATAATGAAGGAGGCAATGCAAATCATGTTAGAGGAACATCGCCAGATCCTGTAAGTGGGTCTTGGATGTTAGCATGTGCAAATGGAGTTGATAGACCATTTATTGATGAAGATATATTGGCTTTAAATGGAACATATCCAAGATTAAGAAATGTATATGTGAAGCAAGTTAACACACTAATAAGTGATGAAAGTTACCTAATTGGATGCTGTGATGATCGTACCTTATTAAGTACTAATTTTACATTAGAATTTTATCAGGATCAAAATTTAACAGTACCGTATACAACAAGTAATAACTTTGTAGTCAAAGTATTCGAATACTCTGGTAGTTCGCAGTTGACCAGAGTATTTTTAGTTCCCAATGGTGCTACCTCTTATGATTTAGGTACTTTTGTAACAGATATTACATATTCTTATGGAACCGAAATACAAAATAATACGAGCGGTTATTCTTTAGCCCCTTTTGGTGGTTACCATTTGGCGCCTTAGAGTTTTATAAAATTAAAATTAGTTCTACCTAACCATAATTTTCATAAATTATTTTTATGATTATTTTTTAAAAAAAGAGGCTGAAATTACTTCAGCCTTTTTTAATATTTCTTAATTATAAACGAAAGTTGCTTTTTCACTTTCTATAATTAGCTATTTCTGCTCACCTTTTTCTACGAAACCTATAAACATGTATCAATATTGAAGCTTTAGAAATTTTGATAATTTTTCCATAACCTTCTGAAAGGCCTAAAGCCCCATTCGGTACTCTAGTTAACGCCTTAGAAATTCTTCCCAATCAGAACCTGATTGTTCTTGCCGATTTGTAATAAGGGCTGAGAATCTCATAAAGTTAAGTCATTAGATAGATAGCTTTTTTATTATAATCAAAACCATTTCTGCTCAAAAGCGATTTTAATATTAATCTATTTATTAAAAAACTAATTATAAAACAATGAGCAGTTCAAAACAAACCCATGATCATGCTACCATAAAAGCATGAGCAGAGGAACATGGCGGTGTACCGGCAATAGTTGCAGATACAGATAAAAAAAATGGTGGTGGTATTTTAAGGATACACTTTCCAAAACACAGCGATAGTTCTTCAGACTTAAAGGAAACAGATTGGGATACTTTTTTTAAGACCTTTGATGACAACAAACTTGATTTTTTGTATCAGGATAAAAAAGCAGATGGTGAAGAAAGTACCTTTCATAAGTTTGTAGAGCGTGAATAACAAAAAAGCCTGCTGAAATTAAATTTCAGCAGGCTTTTTAAATTGTATCCTGATCGTTAATTATAAACGAAAGTTCCTTTTTCGCTTTCGATAGTTACCTGTTTCTGATCACCTTTTTCTACGCGACCGATAATTTGCGCATCGATATTAAAGCTTCTAGAAATTTCGATAATGTGATCTGCAATTTCTTGTGGTACATATAGTTCCATGCGATGACCCATATTAAATACCTTGTACATTTCCTTCCAATCGGTGCCCGATTGTTCCTGTATCAATTTAAATAGCGGCGGAATAGGGAAGAGGTTATTCTTGATGACATGGATATCATCATTGATGAAATGTAATACTTTTGTTTGTGCGCCGCCACTGCAATGTACAATTCCATTGATCTGGCTGCGGTAGCTTTCTAAAATCTTTTTAATTACAGGTGCATACGTGCGCGTTGGCGATAATACCAGTTTACCTACAGTGGTTTTGCCGAAACCTTCAATCTCGATTTCTTCGGCCAATTGTTTCTTTCCGGAGAAAACCAGGTCGAAAGGTACTGCCGGATCAAAACTTTCAGGGTAGTTATTGGCAACAGCTTTTTCAAAAACATCGTGACGGGCAGAGGTTAATCCGTTCGATCCCATGCCACCATTGTATTCGGTTTCGTAAGTCGCTTGTCCCGATGAAGCTAAGGCCACAATTACGTCGCCAGGTTTAATGTTATCATTGCTGATGATGTCTTCGCGCTTTAAGCGACAAGTCACCGTAGAATCGACGATAATGGTTCTTACCAAATCGCCAACATCTGCCGTTTCGCCACCTGTTGAGTAGATGGAGATGCCCTGTTCGCGTAAGTCGGCTAAAATTTCTTCTGTTCCGTTAATTACAGCCGCAATTACTTCTCCGGGAATCAGGTTTTTATTCCGCCCAATGGTTGAGGATAACAAAATATTATCGGTAGCGCCCACGCAGATTAAATCGTCGATATTCATGATAATGGCATCTTGTGCAATACCTTTCCATACCGAAATATCACCGGTTTCTTTCCAGTATACATAAGCTAAAGAAGATTTGGTACCGGCACCATCGGCGTGCATGATGTTGCAATAATCCTCGTCACCACCTAGAATATCGGGGATGATTTTGCAGAACGCTTTAGGGAAAATTCCTTTGTCGATGTTTTTGATGGCATTGTGCACATCTTCTTTTGAGGCAGAAACGCCGCGTTGATTGTACCTGTTATCACTCATGTTGCCGCAAAGATAAGGTTTTAAGGGGAAAGACTAAAGCTAAATACTTAAGGTTTTTTATGGCTAAATGGCAAGGCTTTTTTACCACCTTAAGTACCTGGTTTGTTTACCACAAAGGCACAAAGAGCACAAAGATTTAAGGTTGTAAAAGGTAGGAGTTCGTTTTTTTTGGAAGTGAGCGTTCATTTTTCATGGCGGCTTTCAGCCCCGCTTTTCCTCCTGCCGTTTTAAATTTCTGGTATTAAAAAAACTGTCGATTAAAACGGCATCCGTACAATCGGGCTTAGGTACAGCGGGCTGATTCCTTGTGGCTGGGTTTTTTCCTGCACAGGCCTATCTAAAATAAACCTGATTGCATGGATGCTGTAAACGATGAATTAAAAATCCGGTGAAAAATTTACAGCAGGAAGGAAAGCAGGACTGTATTAACCAATGAGCACAGGTATTGCTTTCAAAAAAAAAGCCTTTGCCAACGTAAGCAATTTCGATTAGATCCTGAACCAAGTTCAGGAGGACGCTGTGGTGGGGATAACGGTAGCTAATTTAAGAGGTTTTGAAGTGAACGTTCGTATTCCATGGCGGCTTTCGGACCCGCTTTTCCTCCTGCCGTTTTAAATTTCGGGTATTAAAAAACTTTCGATTAAAACGGCATCCGTACAATCGGGCTTAGGTACAGCGGGCTGGTTCCTTGTGGCTGATTTTTTTCTTCTACAGGCCAATGTCATTAAGTTAAGCGCGGCGGTTGTCAGTCTGAGCGTAGTCGAAGACTTCTTGTGGTTGATAAATCGCAAATAAATGCCCTTGGACTACGTTATGATAGACAGAACCTCTCAGTACGGCCGTCATTCTCGCGCAGGCGGGAATCTTAAAGCGCTTGCATTACGATTATTCATAAGTTTCCCTTGTTTCAAAGGCATTCATGAGCACTCCGTGGTTCCCAATCAAGTTGGGAATGACGATTTCTTGCAGCCTATAATTCGCTAAAAATCTGTCATTCATATTGATTTATACCATAGATTACCCCTCAGGGTGACATCTTTTTGAGATTTATCCCTGAACTTAATGATATTTTGCACAGGCCTGGTTTAAATAAACCTGATTGGATGGATGCTGTGAACGATGAATTAAAGACATAGAAAAAAATTACAGCAGTAAGAAAAGCAGGACTGCTATAACCGAGAAGTACTGGTATTGCTTTTCCAGAAAAAAGCCTTTGCCAACGTAAAGCAATTTCGATTAGATCCTGAACCAAGTTCAGGAGTACGCTACTTCGGAATTGCAGCTGATGGACTTACTTAGTAGCGATCGTTGTAAGATTGCTTCATCGTTCCTCTTCGCAATGACGGATTTATGAAAACAAAAAAGGCGTAGAGTATAAACCCTACGCCTTAAACCTTTTAGCTTACGCCTTTCTTATTTCATGAATAATAATTCTCTGAATTTTGGTAAAGGCCAAACGCTATCGTCAACAATTTGCTCTAATTTATCAGCATGGTAACGGATGATATCGAAGTAAGATTTAACTTTCTCATCGTAGGCAATCGCTTTTTCGCGGGTATCTTCGATTTTGTTGGTTACTTTACGTTCTTCTAACATCGCATCGATATTGGTTTTTACAATTTCTAAGTGCTCAGTTAATTTTTTAACGATATCAATAGAAACTTTGCTATCTACACCAATTGCTTTTAATCCCTGTACGTTTGCGATTAAAGAATTTTGGTAAGCAATTGCAGCAGGAATAATAGCCGTGTTAGCTACTTCGCCCATTACACGTGCTTCGATCTGTAATTTTTTGTAGAAGTTTTCTAACATGATTTCATGACGGGCATGAATCTCACGTGCGCTATAAATACCAGTAGTAGCAAATAAATCAGCAGATTTCTCCGTTAAATAAGCATCTAAAGCTTTTGGTGTAGTTTTGATGTTTGATAAACCGCGTGCTGCAGCTTCATCTTCCCACTCCTGGCTATAACCATTACCTTCGAAACGGATGTTTTTAGATTCTTTGATGTATTTTTTGATCACAGTTAATAAAGCGATGTCTTTTTTATCACCTTTTTTGATCAATTTATCAACTTCAACTTTAAATTTAACCAATTGCTCGGCCATAATTGCGTTTAAGATCGTCATTGGGGCAGAAGAGTTTGCTGAAGATCCAACAGCTCTAAGCTCAAATTTGTTACCTGTAAATGCGAAAGGAGAGGTACGGTTACGGTCGGTATTATCTAATAAAATCTGAGGGATTTTAGGAATACCTAACCAAAGTGCATTATCTTCTTTGATTTTTTTGCTGATACGTGAGTGCTCAATCTCATCTAATACATCGTTCAATTGTGAACCTAAGAAGATAGAGATAATTGCAGGCGGCGCTTCGTTAGCACCTAAACGGTGATCGTTGCTTACTGATGCAATACTTGCACGTAATAAATCGGCATGCTCGCTAACTGCTTTGATGGTGTTTACAAAGAAAGCAAGGAACATTAAGTTGTTTTTTGGCGTTTTGCCTGGTGCCAATAAGTTTTTACCTGTATCGGTAATTAGCGACCAGTTGTTGTGTTTACCTGATCCGTTGATACCTGCATATGGTTTTTCGTGTAATAAAACACGGAAGTGGTGACGACGGGCAACTTTTTCCATCAAATCCATCAACAATTGGTTGTGATCGATTGCTAAGTTGATTTCTTCGTAAATTGGTGCACACTCAAACTGAGATGGTGCAACCTCATTGTGACGGGTTTTTAAAGGAATGCCTAATTTTAAAGCTTCGTTTTCGAAATCTACCATGTAGCTGAATACGCGCTCAGGAATAGAACCGAAATAATGGTCTTCTAATTGCTGGCCTTTAGCAGACATGTGTCCGAATAAAGCGCGACCAGTTAACAATAAATCCGGACGGGCGTTAAATAACGACTCATCAACAAGGAAATATTCTTGCTCAATACCTAAAGATGCATTTACTTTAGTGATGCTTTTATCGAAATACTGGCAAACATCAACAGCAGCTTTATCTAGTGCAGCTAATGCTTTTAATAAAGGTGCTTTATAATCTAACGCTTCCCCTGTGTAAGATACGAAAACAGTAGGGATGCAAAGGGTTTTACCTGCTTTACTTTCCATAATGAATGCTGGAGATGATGGATCCCAGGCAGTATAACCACGGGCTTCGAAAGTATTACGGATACCACCGTTAGGGAAACTAGAAGCATCTGGCTCTTGTTGAACTAAAGCGCTTCCTGCAAATTTCTCAATAGCTCCATCGCCACTTGGCTCAAAAAATGAATCATGTTTTTCAGCTGTTGTACCTGTCAACGGCTGGAACCAGTGCGTATAATGCGTTGCACCGGCACTCATTGCCCACGCTTTCATAGCGGTTGCAATTTGGTTGGCATCGTCTGAATTAATTAACTCACCCTGGTTGATAGATGATATTAATTTTTCATATACGTCCTTAGATAAGAAATCTCTCATTTTTTTCTTATCAAATACATTAGCGCCAAAAAAGTCAGAAATTTTTGCCGCTGGTGCTTTAACTTCTGGTGAAATTCTGTTTTGAGCCTCTTTTAATGCGATGGTTCTTAAGCTTTTCATTAATTCGTTATGTTTTTTGTCAAAAATAGTATATTTTATTAATTCTCGTCAAAGAATCGTGTTGTTTTTATGAATTTTATTGAAAATGAAATAAAAAAATGTTTTTCGGGTGAGAAATTTCATTTTTTGTAAAGAAAATAGATTTTTCGAATGTTTTATGGAATTGAAGATTTCGCTGCATCATGGTATAAAAATAAAAGCTATGTTCAACTCTTCAATTAACGTATACAAAACCGAGTGGCTCGATCTTGTATTTGCAAACCGCAACAAAAACTATGGTGCTTACGATTTAAGGTCTAAATCTTCGAAGATTATGACAAGGGCACTTTTTGTATCTGGAAGTTTATTTGTACTTGCCTGTTTCTCTCCCTTAATTTATGCAAAATTGGTTCCTAAAGAAGAAGCGGTTGTAGAAACGGCAAAAATTATAGACTTAACGGATGTGATTCACCAGATGAAACCGGATCTGCCTAAACCAGAGGAAAAACCTGAACCAAAAAAAGCAGAACCGGTAAAGGTTAAAACAGTAGCCTTATCCAATAATATAGTTGTCGTAAATAAAGTAAATCTTCCGGATCCGCCAACGATTAAAGAAATCGAGAATGCTGTGATCAGTGATAGAACACAAGATGGGATTGTAGCTCCAAATTTGGTTATTCCAGATACAAAAGGTAATGGTGATGGAGCAGGAACCGCTAAAGAAGGTAATGGACCCACTGAAGATAAAGAGATTTATTTAGGAGCTGATGAATATCCTGAATTTACAGGCGGTGCCAAAGCCTGGTCTAAATATATGGAGCGTAACTTAAGGTATCCATCAAGAGCTCAGGATGAAGGCGCAGCCGGAAAAGTATTTGTAAGTTTTGTGGTAGAAAAAGATGGTTCTATTACTGATGTATCGGTAATTAAAGGAATCGGTTTTGGCTGCGATGAGGAAGCAATTAAAGTGATTAAAAAATCGCCGCTTTGGAAACCTGGGAAAAATAAAGGTGTTCCGGTGCGTGTAAGGTATAATATGGCCATTAACTTTCAGATTTCTAATTAGAAAGGTATGGAAGATGTGCGATGGAAGATGGATGATGGGGGACTTTCTATTAACGCTCCTGGTTTTTAGGGAGATGTAGGGTTAGGTGGATTGAACGGTTTGGGCGGTGCCCAGGCCGTTTTTTATGTAATCTGATTTAAATAGTTGCGTCATTTCGAGCGTAGAGCAACGCAGTCGAGAAATCTATTATAGATCTCTCCATTTCGCTTCGCTTCAGTCGAGATGACGGCGCTATAAGGCACTCCGCTCGAAAGGATAACTAATAAATAAAAAATGGATGATGTTTTTTCATTCCATCATCCATTTTACGTTATCCATTAACTCTTATCCCTTGTTCTCAATCCACTTGCGTGCATTTACAAAGGCTTCCATCCATGGAGAAACTTCATCTTTACGGCCTTGCGGATAATTTGCCCAGTGCCATTGGAACAATGAACGCTCAATGTGCGGCATCATCACGAGGTGGCGACCACTTTCATCGCACAACATTGCGGTGTTGTAATCAGAACCATTCGGACTGGCCGGATAAGTTTCGTAAGCATATTTAGCTACGATTTTATATTTGTCTTCTGTGTATGGTAACGAGAATCTGCCTTCACCATGTGATACCCAAACGCCTAAAGTGCTTCCAGCAAGGCTTGATAACATCACTGAATTGTTTTCCTGTAAGGTTAAAGAAGTGAAAATACTTTCGTGCTTGCCACTTTTGTTGTGCAGCATTTTAGGTTTTTCTGCGTGGTTTTTATTAATTAAGCCCAACTCTACAAATAACTGGCAACCATTACAAACACCAACAGATAAAGTATCAGGACGGGCAAAGAATTTCTCTAAAGCTACTCTTGCTTTTTCGTTGTATAAAAATGCTCCTGCCCAACCTTTTGCTGATCCTAAAACATCAGAGTTAGAGAAACCACCTACTGCACCTATAAACTGAATATCTTCTAAAGTTTCTCTTCCCGTAATTAAATCGGTCATGTGTACATCTTTCACATCAAAACCGGCTAAATACATGGCATTGGCCAATTCGCGTTCGGAGTTACTTCCTTTTTCGCGGATAATGGCTGCTTTAGGTCTAGGTTTAGTTTCGTCGATTACAGGTTTCTTTCCATCAAATTGTAAAGGGAAAGTGTAATTTAAAACGTGGTTTTTATAATTGTCGTAACGTTCTTTCGCCAAACCGTTACCTGTTTGTTTGTTATCTAACAGATAAGAAGTTTTAAACCAAACATCACGTAAATGGTCGATATCAAAGTTGAAACTATCTGCAGCATTCTTAACTTCCAGCTTAGTTGATGTATTCACCTCACCAATTTTATGGAAAGCAACGCCAGCCTGGGCAAAAGTTTCTTCAACTGAAGCATCGGCCTGGAAAACAATGCCGATATTTTCTGCAAATAATACTTTAATGCTATCTGCTTCTGCTAAAGAAGACAAATCGATAGAAGCGCCTAAGTCGCGGTCGGCAAAACACATTTCCAATAGGGTTGTAATTAAACCACCACTACCAATATCGTGACCAGCTTGTATTTTATCAGCTTTAATTAACTGCTGTAATGTATTGAAAGCCGATTTAAATTGATCAGCTTCTTTTACATCTGGTGTTTCTGTACCTATTTTGTTTAAAATCTGTGCGAAAGATGAACCGCCTAATTTATAAGTATCATTAGAAAGGTTGATGTAGTATATCGATCCGCCATCTTTCTGCAATACAGGTTCAACTACTTTGGTAATGTCATCGCAATTTGCCCCGGCAGAAATAATTACCGTTCCTGGCGCAATTACATCACCATCTTTGTATTTCTGTTTCATCGACAATGAATCTTTTCCGGTTGGGATATTGATTCCTAAATCGATGGCAAAATCAGAACAGGCTTTTACCGCTGCATATAAACGGGCATCTTCACCTTCATTTTTACAAGCCCACATCCAGTTGGCAGAAAGTGAAACACTTTTTAATCCATCTTTTAAAGGGGCCCAAACAATATTCGAAAGTGATTCGGCAATGGCATTGCGGCTACCAGCAGCCGGATCAATCAATGCTGAAAGTGGCGCATGACCAACTGAAGTAGCAATCCCTTCTTTTCCCTGAAAATCTAAAGCCATTACACCACAATTGTTCAATGGCAATTGTAAGGGACCTGCACATTGCTGTTTGGCTACACGGCCACCCACACAACGGTCTACTTTATTGGTTAACCAATCTTTAGCTGCTACCGCTTCTAATTGAAGCACTTGTTCCAGGTAAGTATTTAATTGGGTAGCATCATAATTAAGTGCACTGTATTTACGATCTACCGTGGTATCTTCCATTACAACTTTTGGCGAGCTGCCAAACATGTCGGCCAACTCAAAATCCATAGGTTTTAAACCGGTATTGGCCGATTTGAAGGTGAAACGGTGATCGCCGGTAACTTTACCTACAGTATACATAGGTGAACGTTCACGGTCGGCAATTTTTTGTAAGGTTTCGATGTGCTCGTTGCCGATTACCAATCCCATTCTTTCCTGCGATTCGTTACCAATAATTTCTTTGGCCGAAAGGGTAGGGTCGCCCACTGGCAGTTTATCGAGGTTAATTAAACCACCGGTTTCTTCAACCAGTTCTGATAAACAGTTTAGGTGACCACCTGCTCCGTGATCGTGGATAGAAATAATCGAATTGTGATCGCTTTCTACCATACCACGAACGGCATTGGCTGCACGTTTTTGCATCTCAGGGTTCGATCTCTGGATGGCATTTAATTCAATGCCGCTTCCGTGCTGACCAGTATCAGCAGATGAAACTGCTGCACCACCCATTCCGATTCTATAATTTTCGCCACCTAAGATCACGATATTATCGCCTTCCTGTGGTTTAAGTTTTTGCGCCTGGCTGGCTTTACCATAACCAATACCGCCGGCAAGCATAATTACTTTATCGAAGCCAAGTTTTCTGTTGTTTTCTTCATGTTCGAAAGTTAATACCGAACCTGTAATTAGCGGTTGCCCAAATTTATTACCAAAATCGGTAGCACCGTTTGATGCTTTGATCAGGATATCCATTGGCGTTTGATACAGCCATTGTCTTTCTTCAACGCCTTGTTCCCATGGGCGGTTATCTTCTAAACGCGAAAGCGCAGTCATATAAACGGCAGTTCCGGCTAAAGGTAAAGAACCCTGGCCACCAGCCAAACGGTCTCTGATTTCGCCACCGGAACCGGTTGCGGCACCGTTAAAAGGCTCAACTGTGGTTGGGAAATTGTGTGTTTCTGCTTTTAAAGAGATTACTGAGTCGAAATCGCTAGTAGTGTAATAATCGGGCTCATCTGCACGTTTAGGTGCGAATTGCTGCACTTTCGGGCCTTTAATAAAGGCTACGTTATCTTTATATGCTGAAACAATATCGTTCGGATTTTCTTCAGAAGTTTTGCGGATCAGCTTAAACAATGAAGTCGGCTGCTCTACACCATCAATTACGAATTTTCCGTTAAAGATTTTGTGACGGCAATGCTCTGAATTCACTTGCGAGAAACCAAATACCTCAGAATCGGTTAAAGGTCTTTCTAGTTTTTTTGCTAATGTATTTAAGTACTCAACTTCTTCATCACTTAAAGAAAGTCCTTCCTGTTTATTATAAGCCGCAATGTCGATAATTTCTAAAATCGGTTCAGGTTTGATGTTGATGGTATATACCTCCTGATCAAGCTTATCGTATTTTTGAGAAAGCATCGGGTCGTAATCAGCAAAGTTTTCTTCAACCTGCTTAAATTCTTCAATCCTGATGATTCCCTGCATGTCCATGTTCTGGGTAATCTCTACAGCGTTGGTACTCCAGGGGGTAATCATTGCCGCTCTTGGTCCAACGAAAAAACCTGTCAGGGCTGTTTCTTGCGAGATTTTGGCGCCGCCAAATAACCATTCAAGTTTAGTAATATCAGTGGTAGAAAGCGCTTTGTCTGTTTGTAGAACAAAAATCGCCTGCGATTGACTAAGGAAGAAATGAATCATGCTTTTTTTTTGAAGTTGCAAAAATAGCTTTTTAAAATGAAAAAACTGGTGTGCTACAGTGATTGAATTATTGAATTTTGAATGATTGAATGTCAAAATATAAAGATTGAATGAGAGAATTATTGAATGAGAGAATGGCCGATGATGGAATGAGTGAATTTTGAATGAGAATGTTGAAATAATTATTGGTTAATTCAGTTAGAGAATGCGCATTTTTGTTAAGCGCTAAGTCGCTCATTTACTCAGTCAAAATTCAATCATTATTTATGCTTCGCATCCACCACATTGCCATTATTTGTTCTGACTACGAAAAATCGAAATATTTTTATGTGAATAAATTGGGCTTTACTGTTTTGGCTGAGGTTTACCGTGCTGAAAGGAAATCGTATAAACTAGATCTTGCCGTAAATGGTGTGTATCAGATCGAGCTTTTTTCTTTCGAAAATCCACCTGCACGTCCGTCGCGGCCAGAGGCTCAGGGTTTACGTCATTTGGCTTTTGAGGTGGAAGATATTGAGAAGGAGATTTCGCGGTTAAATGATCAGGGGATTGTGACTGAGCCGATCCGCATTGACGAATTTACGGATAAACGTTTTACTTTTTTTGCTGATCCGGATGGTTTACCACTAGAACTGTACGAGGTTTAAGATGAGTGTTTTTAAATTCAAGCAGTTTGAAGTCGATCAGACAGGTTGCGCCATGAAGATTAATACCGATGGGGTTTTAATTGGCGCTTTGGCAAATCACCATGCGCCTAAAAACATATTGGATATCGGAACAGGTACCGGAGTAATTGCATTGATGTTGGCGCAACGTTTTCCTGATGCAAATATACATGCAGTAGAAATAGACGGACAAGCAGCAGAAACAGCGGGAAAGAATTTCAAGTCGTCAGTTTTCAGTGAGCGGTTAAGTATTAACCATATCGCAATTGAACAATATAACAATAATGAAAAATTTGATCTGATTGTTTCCAATCCACCTTTTTTTGTAAACGACTTAAAGAACGAAGAGATTAGAAAAGGTATCGCCCGGCATGCAGGTGAAGATTTTTTCAGCTTATTGGTTGAAAAATCAAGCTCACTTTTGGCTGATGGAGGATTGATCTGGCTTATTCTGCCAATAAAACAGGCGGATGAAGTGATTGCGATCGCATCCCAATATGATTTATCGCTTGCTGAACGGATCAATATTCATTCCGATGAAAATAAGCCAGCTTTCAGGCAGATGATCTGTTTGAAAAAAGGCAAAACGCTTTTAAAAGAAAGTGATTTTAATATTTACGAATCTTTAAATGAGCATACCAAAGCATATAAGCTTTTACTGAAAGATTTTTTTCTGGCTTATTAGAGTTGGTTTAAAAGCTTCCTTTCGAAAAGCAAGAGTGTTTACCGAAGAACGCCGTCAATCCCAGGAGCTGGTAAAATCAAAAAAACAGTTGCAGTTCAGGTAAATTGGTACTAACAAACCTGAAACGCAGTGGTTTTGTGTTCATAAACGATGATTTAATTTTGAAAAATATTGAACACAAACCCCGCAGGGCTTAATCAAACCAAATAAAGCACAAACAATATCTGATTAATCTCATTATCATTTGTAATTTAGGAGGCATAATCTCACCTAAATTAAAAATGAAACGTATTCTAAAAGTGTTCTTGCTGTGTTTCATGGCACTATCTTCTTTTGCTCAATCCAAAAAACAAAAAACCGGCGATCCTTTAGCCGGGATTGATACTTTGCTAAACAGAATCTTGAAAGATCAGCAGGTGGCTGGTTTTGCAGTAGCTGTGGTAAAAGGCGATCAGGTAATTTATAGTAAAGGTTTTGGTTACCGCGATGTCGAAAACAAAAAACCGGTTACGCCGAATACACTTTTTGCTATTGGTTCTAGTACTAAATCTTTTACCTCCGCACTCATGGTTTGCAGCAAAAAGAAGGAAAGCTATCATTTGATGGCATTGCTACCTCTTATTTACCGCAGTTAAAGTTTTATAATGATAATATGAACAGCCAGATTACCGTGCGCGATATGATGTGCCATCGAACCGGTTTATCGCGTTATGACTTATCGTGGTTTATTTTTAATACTTCCAATCGCGATAGTATTATACAGAGGGTGCGTTATATGGAGCCAACCGCTCCTGTGCGTGAGAAATGGCAATACAATAACTTTATGTTTTTGGCGCAGGGTATGATTGTTGAAAAACTGACCGGAAATACCTGGGAGGAGAACATTAAAGAAAAGTTTTTCGATCCTTTGGAGATGAACCGTTCCAATACTAATATTTTTGAATTCGAAAAGGATAATGATGCTTCTTTACCCTATACCATAAATGATAAAGGTGCTATTGAAAAGATCGATTATTTTAATATAGATGGAATGGGACCTGCGGGAAGCATCAATAGCAGTGTAAACGATATGACGCATTGGTTAAAAGTGTGGATCAACGGCGGGACTTATAAGGGAAAAGAAATTTTACCCGTTTCTTATATTAGAGAGGCCGCGAGTTCTCAAATGGTGAGAGATGGGGGCCTGCCGGCAAAGGACAATGATATTTACCTGTCTACTTATGGTTTTGGCTGGATGATCAACTCCTACCGAGGCCATTATATGGTAGAGCATGGGGGTAATATTAATGGTTTCTCGGCTAGTGTATCCTTTTTTCCGACCGATAGTTTGGGTATTGTAGTTTTAACCAATCAAAACACCTCAGGTGTTCCGGAAATCGTATACAGCAGTATTGCCGATAGGGTGTTAGGATTGAAAACTATCGATTGGAACGGGAGGGTTACTAAAGCTAAAGCAGAAGCGAAAGAAAGGGAGAAGGCAACAAAAAAAACAGCTGAAAGCACCCACGTTTTAAATACCAAACCTTCACATCCTTTAAAAGATTACGATGGGCTGTTTGATAATCCTGCTTATGGTATAATCAATGTATCGTTTAGAAATGATTCACTTTTTGCTATGATGGGAAAAGAGAAACTTTTGCTTAGGCACTATCATTATGATGTGTTCAGTATCAGCGGTATCGATAAAAAAGGGAAGATTGATACTGCAGAAAGTAATCTGCGTTTTAATTTTATCAGCGGACAGGACGGCAAAATTGAAGGGATCAGCATTCCGCTTGAGCGGGGAATGAAACCAACCATTTTTACATACAAACCAAGAACTGTTGAGTTGAGTGCTGCGGACTTAGAAAGTTATGTCGGTACTTACGGCGAAAAGGGGATGGCCAAGGTGTATTTAAAAGGCAAAATTTTATTTGTTTCAGTACCCGGTCAGCCAGAATATGAAACCATTTCAGTAGGAAGCGATACTTTTAATTTTAAAAATCTAAAAGGCTTTAGTTTAAAATTTGAGAAAAAAGAGGGCGTATCAACAGCTTCGTCCGTTTCGTTTATACAACCAAACGGAACATTTAAGCAGGTAAGGCAAAACTAAAAGAACAATCTGATTATCGGGCTTAATTATGATCTCTGTCAAATGATAATATCCTATAAATAAAAATGATAATTTATTGGGATTTGTTTACCGTTTAAGCTGAAAAGCTTCTTTTTTATAGTTGTTTTTAAAGGACGAAAAATAATTTACCCGTAATAAAAGTGTAAAACGCAATGGGTATTAACTTTACATAATGAAAAAAATAGGATTAATTTCTGATACACATGGTTTTTTAGATGATGCGGTTTTTAAACACTTCGATGGTGTAGATGAAATTTGGCATGCCGGAGATTTTGGACCCCATGTAGCCGAGCCATTAGCCGAATTTAAGCCTTTGCGTGGTGTGTTCGGAAATATAGATGATGGTACAATCAGAGCGGAGTTCCCTGAACAAAATCGATTTAGCTGCGAAAGTGTAGATGTATGGATGACGCATATTGGTGGCTATCCTGGTAGATATTCTTCTTTTGTAAAGCCTGAAATATACACTAACCCTCCTAAATTATTTATTGCCGGGCATTCGCATATTTTGAAAGTAATGTTCGATGAAAAGATTAAATGTTTGCATATAAACCCCGGTGCAGCGGGAAAACATGGCTGGCACAAGGTGAGAACCCTGGTTAGATTTTGCATTACTGATGAAAATATTCATACCTTAGAGGTCATAGAGTTATCGGTTAGATAATGTAAAATGTACACTAAGTATGGTTTGTGGCGTTAAAACACTAGGACAATTTATTATAGAAAAACAGGCAGATTTTCCTTATGCCAAAGGTGAACTCTCCAGGCTGCTAAGAGACATTGGTATTGCCGCAAAAATCGTAAACCGAGAAATAAATAAGGCAGGTTTGGTTGATATTCTTGGCGATATGGGCACTACAAATATCCAGGGAGAAGAACAGAAAAAATTAGATGTTTATGCTGATAAGCAGTTTATTGCTGCACTAACCAGTGGTGGTGAATGCTGTATAGTGGCAACTGAAGAAGAAGACGAGATTATTCATATTGAATCGCCGGTTTCGCAGAATGCCAAATATATTGTTTGTATCGATCCATTAGATGGCTCCTCAAACACGGATGTGAATGTAGCAGTTGGTACTATTTTTTCCATTTACAGAAGGAAATCGCTTGAGGGGAGGGCCAGTTTGGAAGATGTATTGCAAAAAGGTACACAACAGGTTGCTGCCGGTTATATTATTTATGGCTCATCAACCATGCTGGTGTACACCACTGGAAAAGGTGTTAATGGTTTTACTTTAGACCCATCAATCGGCGAGTTTTGCCTTTCGCACCCGCAGATGAAAATACCAGAAACAGGCTATATGTACTCGTTAAACGAAGGTAATTATGTGCATTTTCCTGATGGGGTTAAAAAGTATATTAAATACTGCCAGGTAGAAGATGAGGCGACCAAACGGCCGTATACATCCCGTTACATCGGATCGATGGTAGGCGATATTCACCGGAATTTAATTAAAGGCGGGATTTATATTTACCCTACAACTTCACGTTCGCCAAATGGAAAATTAAGGTTGTTGTACGAATGTAATCCAATGGCTTTTATTATTGAACAGGCTGGGGGCAAGGCCAGTACAGGTTTTGAACGGATCCTCGATATTAACCCAACTGAACTGCATCAAAGGGTGCCGATTTTTATCGGATCAAAAAAAATGGTTGAAAAAGCCGAAGAAATGATGTTGCTATACACGGCAAAATCGATCTCTGTTGAGGCTAAAGTAGATGCTAAACTGGAAGATTTAAATATTATCGGTGGATTGGATTAAAGCTGTGCTTTACTTCTTTCTACCTCAAAAAAAGTATCAATCGCTAAATTTTGCTTGTCTTGCGAAGCAAAAACAGCTAAACGGTCGCAACGCTCATTCTCAGGATGATCGTTGTGACCTTTAATCCAGATGAATTTAACTTTGTGAAGTTTATATAATTCAAGGAAGCGCATCCAAAGGTCTTTGTTTTTTTTGTCTTTAAAACCTTTGCTTGCCCAGCCGAAAACCCATTTCTTTTCTACGGCATCTACTACATATTTCGAATCTGAATAAACGGTTACCTGCTGGTTCAAGCTTTTTAGTGCTTCTAATCCTTTTATTACAGCCAACAATTCCATGCGGTTATTTGTGGTCATTCTAAAGCCACCACTTAATTCTTTATAGTGTTGTCCTGCTCTTAAAATTGTACCCCAACCACCTGGTCCGGGGTTACCGCTAGCTGCTCCGTCTGTATAAATTTCGATCATAAACGCCGTAAAGTTATGTTTTTAGCTTCAAAATAGCTTGTTTTATCTGCTGCTGAATATTTTTTTCAATTTCAAATAATTGAATGTTAAGGAATTAAAAATTTGTTGTAAAAACATTGAAAAAAATATTTGCAAGGAATATTTAAAGTCGTACTTTTGTGACATCAAAAACACGGTGGTTGTAGCTCAGTTGGTTAGAGTATTGGTTTGTGGTGCCGAGGGTCGTGGGTTCGAGCCCCATCAGCCACCCTTAACGGGGCAAGAGATTTTTAATAATCTTTTGCCCCTTTTTCTTGCCTTCTAATTTCTTTTTTATCAGATATATACGCTCAAATGCATTTGTCGACCTGTCGATCTATGCCTTCAGAGAGTGCAATTTTTGCTGAAAAATGGTACTTATGATCTCTTTTTTCATTTCTAATCTTGCTAAGTCATAATATTTGTCAATATTTTTTAGGCATTCAAAGGCTTGTTCAATAGTACGTTTTACAGAGGCGAAGGTGTTTTTTTCTGGCTCGATACTAAAAAGTTCTGTTTCTAAGGTCTCAATCTCAAGATTTGTCTCTCCCTTGATCTTGCGAAATTCAGATGGCTCGATTTGATCATCCAACATCCTTTCTCTTGACATTTCTATTCTTGCATTGAGCGCAGCAATTTTATCTATCAACGTTTTACGATCTTTCTTTTTATTCTTCATTTGTTGATCGAAAGAATCAATACTTTTCCAGAAGATATTAGTCGTTTAGAGCGTTTGTACGATCGTGCTGAAATTGTTGAAGAGCTTAAAGCTACAAAAGAACCTATCAGTAATAAAGTGTGTATGATGGTCACGCAAAGGTATCATATCAAAGAGTTTTCAAGATATTAACGGAAGCTGTTTTCGCAGAATTGCTACAAACTAATACTTAGCTTAACGATCATTGAATCATATATAGTGGTATTTTTATAGGGTAAAACAATTGGTTATGGTCATCTTTAGGGACGGGGCCAGGTACCCTTACAAATATGAGCAGAGTGGGTTTTGTCTGTCAATTTGTTCATTTATAGTCTGGGGATCTTATAGCTTCGGAAGAACCTGCAGCAACGTCATGGTCAGTTAAAGTTAAACGCTTTCTAAAATCTTTATATCTTGATCTCCCAATAGGTAGGTTTTCTCCGGTTTTTAGTTGCAATAAATATTTGCTGCCAGAAGCAATCAGGATATTATCTGTTTGCCCGATTGGGATAATATAGGACTTGTGAATACGTTCGAAATCTGATGGGAGAATTTTTTCCAATGAATCGAGGCCTTTATCATGAAGTACGCTGCTTCCATCCAATAAATGTAATTCACTATAAATTCCTGCACCTTTAATATAACTGAGTTTGGTAAGTTCAATCAGCCGAACACCACCATTCTTTCTTACCGTTAGAAATCGTAGTGCGCCATTTAGTTCTTTTTTAATCGTTGTTGCTCTACTTAGGGCAAGAGACAGGCGGTCTTGATCGAAAGGCTTTGCTACAAAATCCAATACACCAAGCTCAAAAGCCCGCATTGCATTTTCCGTATTTGCAGAAACAACTATCGTTTGAAAAGATCTGGAGGTAACGGATTGCAATAACTCGAAACCATCTCTTCCGTTAAGATTAAGATCGAGCAATAAAATATCGATTGTTTCCCTGTCCAGAAAATCCATTCCTTTTTTAAACGAATCGCAAATGCTTATTAGTGCATTTCCTTCAAAATGAAGTGCTGCCATCCGCTCAACTCGCCTTGCAATCCTTGCTTCATCTTCTATAATCAGTATCTTCATTTCAATTTTTTGGTAATTTTAATTTTACTAACCCATCCTTGCGATGATGCTTTTGATTCGAATGTCCAGCAACCTGGATAACTTTCTTCGAGCCTTGCTTTGATATACTTAAAGCCATTTCCACCAATCCGACCTTGATGCTCTTCTCTGTTATAACCATGGGTTTCAAATATATATTCGCGATAGTCGGCCGCCTTAGTAAAATAGAGTCTAAAGCCTATCATTCCATTTTTATCAGGCATATTATGCGTGATTCCATTTTCCATTAAAGTATGAATAATTGCCGGAGGGACAGTTTCTGATTCGATAATTCCATCATCTTCCCAGATATAAAGTATTTCTTTTCTAAAACCCATAATTTTGAGATGCATCTGGCACAAGGAAATTTCCTGTTTGATCGGAATTAAGCTCTGTTCAGCAATACTATTCATAATATCAAATTCACTTGCTAGCGCCTGAATAAATTCAGCCCCTTTTTTTGGCGATTCTTCCACCCAGTCCATTAATGAGGTTAATGTGTTTTTAATAAAATGGGGCTGAATATTCTTTTTTATCAATTCGAGTTGTAAACGGGATGAAAGCAGCAAAGCATCTGAATGTTCCTGCTCAATTTTTCTCATTCTGATCGTGTGGAGATACAACATTGAGAGTAGAATAAAGGTGTAAAATATGAATATACCAAAATCGTAAAACAATTGGGAGTTGATTATCGCACCTGCAATAATACCAGCCATAACAAGTAAACTGCCTTTTTCTTTTCTGTAAATGGCGTCCATGGCAATAAGTAACATAACTGTCCACATCACACGGCTATAATTAAATGCTGTAATATCATAATGGCCATAATGATAGAAGTAAATAAACAACAATACGCTGAATAAGAGCGACAGGAGTAAGTACTTCCTTTTGACCCCAAACTGAATACAGAAATACAGGGGCACGAGCAGAGAAATGGAAAAGGTAAGCCAGCCTATAATCTCCAGTCGTATAAAAAAATCGGGGTAGGGGATATCAATATAAAATTTTAGATACTCCAAGATGAGTAGCGAGAAAAATAGCAGACAAAGAACCGAAAATATCAATATCGGATATTGCCTCTTGTGGCTATTGAAATATAGTAGAAGATAATAAATGAAGGCCACAAGAAAAGCGCCTGCCATTATAAACATTAATGAAGAAACAAAAAGAGGCTTTCTGATTAAGTTAACATAGGTGTCAATTTTGAAACCCATGCCGCGTTGCAATCCAGGATAATTAAATTGGGTACTTCGAATGGCTATCGTATGTGCTCCAGGTACCGATAGCGAGTCAGGGATTGGGTAATACATGGTTTCTGTACCAGGAATTTCCTGGGCCTCAGGTGAGCCAGGCTTTCCATTCGTCCCGATTTTAATACCATCCCAGTAAATTTCATAACCACCAAAAGCATTCACCTGAATACCCAGTGCGCCAGGAATATCACTTGGCAGTTTTGCGTGTGCTCTGATCCAGAATACCTGACGACCCGTAAATCCGCGATCCGCTAACCAATCCCGCTCGTCTAAGTTTTTCGCAGCCCAGGTAGGATTATCCCCGGTTTTAAAAACCGGATCATGTTCTTCAAAAAATACTTGCTGTTTACAGGAACAAAATAGAATAGCCAAAATGATGAATGGGAGTAAGCGTTTCATATTTCAAATGTAATATAAAGATAACCGGGCTAAGTGCATTTTAAAAGTATATAGAGCCGTTCACATGTTTTTTTATTTACATCCGGCGATGCAGTACTAACCTTGCTATATGAAACAAATCGCCATCATTTACACACTCTTAATCTGTTTTTGCGGAAAGTCTTCTGCTCAGTTGAAAGAACGGGTATTTTCCGGTCAGGTAAAAGAAAAAAGCTCAAACATAGAAATACCTTTTGTAAGCATTGCTATACTAGATCTGGAAGGGAAAAATATTGCATCGGGTATGGCTGATGAAAAAGGAAATTTTTCGATTAGCATAATGCAAAAGGGAAAAATTACCATCGAATTTAATTTTATGTCGTACCGTAAAATAAGCCAGCCTATAGAAACGGATAAGAACAAGTTTGATTTGGGAACCATTTTAATGGAACCGGATCCGATGGTGTTAAAAGAAGTTTCCATCACCGCCACGAAATCTGCCGTAAGCCTCACGCTGGATAAGAAAGTTTTTGAAGTAGGGAAAGATATTCTCTCTCAGTCTGGTTCGGTGACCGAGCTGCTTTCTGGCGTTCCTTCGGTCAGCGTTGCGCCAGGTGGCGCGGTTAGCTTAAGGGGTAACAGCAGCGTTTTGGTACTCATAAACGGCCGACGTTCTGGCTTAACCGCTGGAGCCGCATTAGAACAACTGCCGGCAGATCAGGTCGAAAAAGTAGAGGTTATTGCCAATCCGTCTTCTAAATACGATGCATCTGGCTCGGCGGGTATTATCAATATCGTACTTAAAAAGAATAAAAAAAGTGGTTTTAATGGACAGGTTAGACTGGTGGGTGGGATTCCAAACGAAACTAGATTTTCACCTAGTTTAAACTATAAGTCGAATAAATTAAATCTTTTTTCTACCATCGGATTGCGGTTTTCTGATTATGTTGGTCTATATAAAACGGATCAGAATGTAATCCAGAATGGCATAAATTCAAGACTAAACCAGAGGCAAGATGAAAACCGTCATGATGATGGTAGGCTGGTTTATTTTGGAGCAGATTATCAGCCGGATAGCTTAAACACGATAACCGTGGCCTACCTGCTTAATGCAACCAAAGACCATGATAAAACTAAATTGGCTTATAATTATTTCAGTTCAGTGCAGGATAGTTCCCTTATTCGCCTAGGTGAATCCTGGGAAAGAAGAAACTATAACCAACTGGAATTTAATTATACAAAGCTTTTCAAAAAACCTGGTAAAAAGTTAACAGTCGATATGCAATATGATTTCTGGAACAGTACTAAAAACTGGAATTTATCTACCCAAAGGATCTTGCCGTCTCTTCAGCAAAGGCCTGAAATCAGAACGAATTCTATCGGCTCGAGTAAAGATTTTGCAGCACAAAGCGATATGGTTATCCCGATAAGCAATAATTCGACAGTAGAATACGGCATAAAAGCTGAAAATCGAAAAGTAAGTACAGGTTTTCTGGCGGAAAGCGAAACCGCAAATGTGTGGTTTATAATTGATGATATCGATAATGATGTGGCTTATAACGAATTTATTGGGAGTGCCTACATGCAGTTCAGAAGCAAAATCAAGAATTTTTCTTACCAGTTAGGGCTTCGAAGCGAATATACAGAAGTGAATATAATGGACAGCAGGGGGCTTTATGATAGCAAAAAAGATTATTTGAAACTCTTTCCCACGGTACATTTAGGCTATTCTCTTAGCAAGAGTACCTCATTGCAGCTGAGTTATAGTAGACGCATTAATCGCCCGAATTTAAATAGCCTTTATCCTTTCAATGAATTGACCGATTACAATTCGCGATATATTGGTAATCCTAATCTCAATCCATCTTATGCTAATGTATTTGAACTCGGACTACTGGGACATATTGGCGTACTTACCGTCAATCCGTCTTTCTATTACCAGCATAACAATGGCGTAATCATCGATTACAGTTATCGGGAAGACGGTCTCTTTATATCAATGCCAATAAATATCAGGCTCGAAGAACGTTCCGGTGCTGAGCTTTTGTTACTTTATAATCCTTATAAATGGCTGAAAATGAATATGGAGCTTAATGTATATCATTTTAATCAGGCTGGTATTTATGCAAGCCAGGACTTTGGTTACTCGGGTAATACTTTTACTTCTCGATTTGGCACCCAGGTGAAGTTACAGAGTAAATTTAGTGTACAAGCCCGTTACAATTTCAGCGGTGCAGTTAATAACGCACAAAGTAATTTGAAATCGGTGCATGCTATAGACATGGGGGTAGGCCAGAGTTTTTTAAAGGATAAGGCAAGCCTGTTATTTGATGTGAGCAACCTTTTTAACCTGCGCAAATTTTCTACAACTACTACCGGGAGAGAGTTTATTATTTCGCAGGTTGTGAGTCCAAATGCAGCAAGATATAGATTAACCTTTGTTTATCGCCTGAATTTAAGTGGAGATCAGTCTGTAAGGCAGGCTAAAAGTGGTAACAGGAATTAAAAAAAAATATCAACAGCGTGTACCTTTTTGATTGGAAATTGAAAATTATTTCACTTCAACATATAAATACCTTTCTCCATCAGATGAATTTCGTATCTCCATCGGCAAATACTTCTGGCCGGTAAGCAATTTTGTCTTTTTTTGCCTTTGCAATACCCTCATTTTTATTTTAAATCGGATTTTTAGTTGTCGTAACTAATTTTTTAGCTGATATTTGAAATTAAATAAATAGGCTATGGATATCAAAGATTTAACTAGAGTTGAAAGCCAATTAATGCAGGTACTCTGGGCGTTGGAAAAAGCATTCGTAAAGGAAATTATAAGTGAACTCCCAGATCCAAAACCTGCATACAGCACTGTTTCAACCATTATCAGGATTTTAGAGAGCAAGGGCATAATTGGCTATGAAGCTTTTGGTAAAACCCATCGCTACTTTCCCTTAGTTAGCAAAGAAGAATATATGCGTCATGAGGCAGATAAGTTTTTGGGGAGTTATTTTTCTAATTCTGTACAAGATATGTTCTCTTTTTTTGTTAAGGAAAAGAAAATCGATATGAAAGACGCCGAACAGTTGCTTAAAATGATAGATCAAATAAAAGATTAATTATGCGACTTGAATATTACTTTCTGTGGTCTAGCGTTTCGCTGGTTATATTTTACCTCTTTTATATGCTGTTGCTTAAGAGAGAAACTTTTTTTGTTTTTAACAGGGTTTATCTGCTTGTTGCACTTTGCTTATCGATGCTAATGCCATTCTTGGACCTATCTTGGTTAATCATATTGCCAAAGGTCGAAATTGTTACTAACACACTTGCGGTTGTTGGGGTAGAGAAATTAGGAAATGACATCGGGAAAGAATTTAATTGGGTAACCTTTGTGTATTGGGTTGGAGTTGTGCTTGGTGCAACACGATTATTCATTAAAATAGCGGGTGTAAAAAAACAGATAACGCTACCCAAGGATGGGGATGCATTTTCTTTTTGGAAAACAAAGGTGATAGACCGAAAGCTTTCTGATCTAGCCGTAATTAATGCACATGAAAATATACACGTTAAACAGTTGCATACATTCGATCTTCTGCTGGTTGAAATAGTAGGCGTATTTTTTTGGTTCAATCCCATTGTCTATGCCTATCGTAAAAGCCTGAAGTTGATCCACGAATATTTGGCTGATGAATACGCATGTAACTTTACAGTAAGCAAAAAGCAATATGCGATGTTGCTGTTTCTACAGAACCTGAATGCGGGGCCAGTATTGGCAAATACTTTCTATAGTGCCTCATTGCTCGAATCGAGAATAAAGATGTTGCAACGGAAAAAATCTAGCCGCTACAGGTTATGGAAGTATGTTTTATGCTTACCTCTAATTGCAATTTTGTGTTCTTTTAATACCTCAGGTATTACTGGTAACAATAACAAAGTTGACCAGGCAGCAAGTTTCCCTGGTGGATTTGATGCTTTTAGTAAATATCTTATCAGTAACGCGAAAAAAGTCTCCAATAAAAATGGAAAGGTGATTGTGAGTTTCGTTGTTCAAACCAACGGAGAAATTAGCAATGAAAAAGTTGAAAAAAGTTTAGACGAAGAAAGTGATAAAGAAGCGTTAAGGGTTATTAAATCTAGCCAAAAATGGAAACCTGCATTGCAAAATGGAGAAAAAGTACGTTCAGCTTATCAAATTGCGATAAATTTTTAGGCTGATAATCAGGTAGATATATTATAATTTAATTATTTAGCTGTTATGGCTAATTTATTAGTTGTTAGACTAATAAATTAGTTATATGTTTGGATTGTTCAAATTAATCCAAACGTTATGCTTTTTATTTTACTTAAATCTTCCCGCTCTTATTATGGTTTAGTTTTTATTTTGTTTTTCAACACCATGGCTGTTAATGCCCAACAAAAGTTGGGTAGGGTTACTGGCAAAGTGGTGGATGAAAAGCTTGCTGATCTCCCTTTTACTCAAGTGGTTTTAAAAAAGGGTACAGATACCAGTACGGTCAAAGCTTTATTGGCTGATGAAAAGGGGGATTTTAGTTTCCAGGTTCCTAATGGCTCCTATCTTATAGAGGTCAAGATGATGGGCTACACCACAAGGCTTACAGCGGTTTTTGACATTGTGCTGGCCGAGGAAAGGGAACTGGGGACAATTGTTCTTCAGGCATCGGAAACTCAACTTGCGGCTGTGAGCATTTCTGCTAAGCTTCCATTTGTAGAACGTAGAGCCGATAAGTTAATCGTGAACTTGAACGGTCTAGGGTCTGGTGCACCAATCATGGAAGTGATGAACCAATTGCCAGGTGTTAGTGTTACCCCAGATGACCGGATCACCCTGAACGGTAAATCTGTTCAGATCTATATTGATGGCAAAGCCACTACACTTTCATCAGAGGCACTGGCCGGTATGTTGAAAGGGATTTCGTCGTCTGCTATCCAAAAGGTTGAACTCATTGCCCAGCCCTCTGCAAAATATGACGCTGCTGGGAATGGAGCAATCATCAATATTATTCGTAAACGTAATTATAAAGCCGGGCTGAATGGAAATGTTTATGCAGGAGGAGGGAAAGGTACATTTGGAAAAGCGAATGGGGGTCTTAACCTTAACTACAAAGGAAAAGCTTATAATCTGCTGCTTAACCTAGATTATAATTACAACAAATACTTCTACGATAGTTACATTGCTTCCACTTTTGTTGATGCAAGGGGAATAGCATTGGGTCAATCAACTACTGATATTAAAAGCATCAGGACCAATGCGAATTACACGCCAAATTTAGGAGTGGATTTTTATCTTTCGAAGCGTACTACACTGTCTGCTTCGGTTAAACCTGGATTTCAGACCTTTGGTCGCAATAGCACCGCCAATATCGATAATGGTGTTGCGCAATCGCAGTTTATTAATCTGGTTAATATTCGTGCTACTAATTTTTCATCCGGACTTCGTCTACAACATCAAATAGATAGCTTGGGAAGGGATTTGACGATCGATTTAGATTATTACCGTTATGGCAATTATAACGATCAGGATAACCGAACCGTAACGTTCAGTCCCGCATCAGACCTGCCAAGCGTGGTTGGTCAAGACCGTGTATTCGATGTTTATGCTTTAAAGATGGATTATACACATCCTTTAGGCAAAGGCCAACAATTAGAAATGGGCATGAAAACAAGCTATGTTAATGCTATAAATACTAACTTTTATCAGGATTTTGCTAGTCAGCAAACCAATTTATTTGATTACAAAGAAAGTATTTCAGCACTTTATTTAACTTATGCTCGCAATGGTGAGAAATTTTCCTATCAGTTGGGAATAAGGGGCGAGTATACTAATGGACAGGGTGAACAGGAGTTTGGCAAGGATCGATTTACAAGGAGCTATTTCCAGCCATTTCCGTCTGTACATCTTGACTATAAGTTTATCAAAAACCATACCCTTAGCTTAGGTATGAACAAAAGGGTAGAACGCCCTGGCTACGAAAGCCTAAATCCGCTGGTGCGAATTATCAGCAGCAATAACCTGCAACAGGGAAATCCGGCACTGAAACCTTTGGTTGCCTATAATGCCGATTTATGGTATGGTTATAAAAATGCATTTTTCTTTGGACTAACTTATAGTCACAGCGTTGATGATTTTACCAGTATCTCCGTTCCTTTGGTAGATGGTGTCATATCAACACTCCCTGGAAATGCAGATTATGGAGATTACTTTACCCTTCAGGCAATGTATGGCAAACAGGTATTGCCATGGTGGTATACCAGTTCCAACGTCATTTTATCCAAACGTTCATTTAAGGGGGTATTTAACGGGGCTTTGCTAGAGAGCGATGGAATAGCCAGTCTTTCTGCAACTTCGTATAATAGTTTCTTGCTTAGCAAAAATTTCTCTGTGATGTTTCTTCTCAATTATCGTGGCAAAAGTGTAGATCGAACAATTACTAACCGAGCTTTTACTTATGTTACAGCAGGTATTCGTCAGCAGCTGTTAAATAAAAGAGCATCTATTCAGCTAAATGCAATGGATATTTTTAAATCGTACCGTAGTGAATATAACCAGAATAGCGGTACCCTGCAACAGTTGTGGCGAAACCAGTTTGAAACCAGGATGGTGAAGCTGAATTTTAGTTACAGCTTTGGAGGTACGGTAAAAAACACAAAGAAGAGCAATGGTACAGAAGAGGAACGAAAACGAAGTGCTTTGAGTGAGAACTAAGAAGTAATAATCTCTATAGATCCTTTAAAAGCTAATTAATTCATCAATCCAATTTTTAGAAAGCACACAAACTGGATAAGGTTCATTTGGGATTGTTCGATTATTTTGAGTTCTTCAAAATTTTCGAAAAATCACCTATTTCAATTAATTCGTCCACAAATTGGTTCGAATTACGCACCGCCACCGACCCAGAATTTTAAAGGTTCATTTCGAAAAGATTTGAACCTTTTTTGTTTTTAACTCTTTGTTCTTCAGGTAACTATTTGTCAAGCGTAAAAGTTGGGGAGGTTGAGGATAGGTATCTTTTCCCTTCAACGCTGGAATTTTTATAAAATAAATCAAGATCCGTTAAATTTTTATAGCGCGCTCTGCAATCGGTCTGATATTCAGGATAGTCTTATTTTTTGTATTGAGTTCGGACAGTTTAGATTCAACAAAATAAAAAAAAACTGCTCAATAATTGCTATCTTTCGCTCTAATCCTCAATGGAACGTGAAGTCTAACAACCTTAACTATTCATCGAAAAATGTCATTTAACACGCTGAAATTGCTACAAAAACAAAAAAATAACATCCTGGAGATTTGGATGAAGAACCAACTAACTGATGAGGGGCTTCGCGAAGACCTGATCAGCAATGAAGATCTCAGGGACCAATCAGATGAGCTGGTTGGCGCATTGATTACAAATCTTTCAAACGATGATTTGGATGACATGGACGGTGATAGCTGGAATTCAGTTATTGAAATCCTTGGCGGAATAGCCATAACCAGGGCAAGGCAGGGCTTTTCTCCTCGTGAGACCGGCCGTTTTGTTTTCAGTTTAAAAGAAGCTATTCTTGAAGTTTTACAGACTGAGATAACAGATCCAAAACAGCTGTTTTCAGAAAGCCTGAAAATCAATAGGGTGATGGACAACTTAAGTGTTGTGACCTTTGAGACTTTTATTAAAGGAAGAGAAGAGGTTATCCTGAGACAAACTGATGAAATAGCCGAAATCTCTACCCCTGTTATCCGGGTTTGGGACGGAATATTAGCGCTTCCTATTATTGGTACACTGGACAGCTCAAGGACTCAGATCGTTATGGAAAATCTGCTTCAGGAAATAGTGGAAACCGGCTCAAGTATTGCCATTCTGGATATTTCCGGTGTTCCCGCTGTAGATTCCCTTGTAGCTCAGCATTTAATCAAAACAGTTAGTGCAACCAGGTTAATGGGTGCTGAATGTATCATCAGCGGCATAAGGCCAGAAATAGCACAAACAGTCGTTCATTTAGGTATCGATCTTTCCAATATCATTACAAAAGCAACCCTTGCAAGTGCATTGGCATATGCTTTCAAGATTTTGAGACTAGAGGTGAAAAAATCCGGTTCAATCAGTAAACCTAATCACTTTTAACTATGGATAAAATTCCTATTCTGAGGATGGGAAACTTCCTGCTTGTAACCATTCAGGTTGACCTTTATGACAGGCTTGCTTTAGACCTTGAGGCAGATTTGGTTCAAATGGTGAACAAGACAAGTTCAAGAGGAGTGTTAATAGACATCTCTGCTGTTTCCATTGTCGATTCATTTATGGGGCGCATTATTGGCAATATTGCCAGCATGTCCAAGATCCTTGATGCTGAAACAGTAGTCGTTGGCATGCAGCCTGCTGTTGCCATTACCCTCATTGAACTCGGACTTCCTTTAAAGGGTGTACATACTGCATTGAATGTTGAAAGGGGGATGAACTTATTGAAATCTATGATCGGTTCAGATATCCAGGACGAGGAAGAAAACCAGGATGATGATACTTTCTCTGAGTAAGGACAACATCCAGGTTCAAAAAGAACAGGACGTAGTCCTATTGCGCAACCGCGTTCGGGAGGTAGCCGTAAAGATAAAAATGGGACTGGTCAACCAAACCAAGCTGATTACCGCTGCAAGTGAGCTTTTGAGAAATATGCTGCGATATGGCGGAGGTGGCGAATGCCTGATTGAGGTGGTAACACGTGGAAGAGATAACGGGGTACGCTTAACTTTTAAGGATAAGGGGCCAGGGATTCCTGACATTGCAGCGGCAATGAAAGATGGCTTTTCCACTGGTAAAAGTTTAGGTCTTGGCCTTCCTGGCGCCAAGCGGTTAAGTAATGAATTCGATATTAAAAGTAAGCCCGGGGAGGGAACAGTGGTGATGATTTTAAAATGGGCAAATGGTTGATGCGACACATATAAGCCTGCAGGCTGACGATAGAAGTTATTTTTCTTTGTTAAAAAAGGAAATACACCAGCGGCTGCTTAATGTAGGCATGGATGCGGCCCGGATTGCCGAGGTGGATATCATTACCGCAGAAATGACGAGCAACCTTTTCAAATATGCTGATGGCGGAGAAATCCTGTTTGGTACTTTTAACGAAAATGGTACGCCATACGTTGAACTTATCTCTATCGATAAGGGCCCGGGGATGCGAAATCCATCCAGGATGATGCAGGATGGAATGTCGACCAGCAATACTCTTGGGGCAGGACTTGGAAGCATCAAGCGTTTATCTGACACTTTTGACCTTTATTCCATTGTGGGGTGGGGAACAATTGTGCTGAGCAGGATATATGTTGGTACAAAGCCCTCGCAGAAAAAGGGACTTCTGGTTCGTCCTATCGTGGTCAGCAAGCCTGGGGAGCATACCAGTGGAGACGGATTTACTTTTAAGATTAGCACAAAAGGCTTCAAGGTAATGCTTGGCGACGGCCTAGGTCATGGACCTGCTGCGAACCTGGCGGTGAACGAAGGTGCGAAAGCCTTTCGAATCTTCCCTGATGCCAGCCCTGTTGAAACATTGCGCTTTGTTCACTCTTCAATAAAAAAAACAAGGGGAATGGTCGCCAATGTGACTACTTTCGATAATGATAAGGGAGAATGGTCAACGGCCGGGATAGGCAATATTGCTTCGAAATGGATCTGCCCATCCGGTTCGAAGAACCAGATGTCATATAACGGAATCGTGGGGCATAACATTCCAAATACCATGAATGACCAGAAGTTTTCTGTATCGGAGTATAACCAGCTTGTGCTTTGCTCAGACGGAATAAAGACCAGGTGGGAAATCTCGAAATATCCTGGAGTTCTCCATCATGATCCTTCGATACTTGCAGCGGCTATTTATAAGGACCATGCAAGGCAGACAGATGATATGTCTGTAATAGTTATAAAAATCCATTAAGATGAAACAAATTATCGGGATTTCACTCGAAAATGAAATGGATCTGATACTCGCCCACAAGCGTACCATGCAGGTTGGCGAGCAGCTGGGCTTAACTGTTGCTACGCGTACCACACTTGCCACTGCCGTATCGGAAGTAGTAAGAACGGTTATTGACCTGACCAATAATGGCAGGCTGAATATTGTGATTTGTGGGAAATTCCCGCGTTATTCACTTAATGCGGAAGTTGGCTTTAAAAGCGATCTTAGCTTTCGTGAGACAGATGAAGGATTCTTTTACGCGAAAAAGCTTTTGCCTGATTTTAATTTTGAGGTTTCTGAAAATTCCTATCATGTCCGAATGGGCCTCGGCCTGCCACGTTCACTTAAACTGGATGAGGGCAAAATTTCTTTATTGCAGTCCTATTTTAAAAAATCCTCACCTTTAAATTCCTATGAGGAAATAAAAAACAAGAATAGTCAGCTCAACCAGCTTACTGCTGAACAGGAAAAAGAGATTCAGTTTGCCAGGGACCTTGATGAGCGCAAAACGGAATTCATCTCGGTTGCAAGTCATGAACTAAAAACGCCCATCACGATTATAAAAGCCTATACTCAGATGTTAATGCTTTTGAAAGACCAATATTCGGAGAAGGTAGGCAGCGTGATATCAAAGCTTGAAACTCAAACGAACAAACTCTCCTTGCTTGCCTACCAGCTAATGGATGTGTCTAAACTGGAAAACGGAAGATTGCAGTATGATTTGGTCCGGATAGATATAAACTCTTTTTTGCGGGAAACTATATCGATATTATCGAATGTCCATTCCGAAAATAACATCGATTTGCAGTTGAGCGATGACTGTGTCGCAATGGCAGATCCCCTTCGTCTGGAGCAGGTGATTACAAACCTTATTGGAAACGCTTCAAAATATTCTGAGAAAGGCTCACACATCACTGTTTCAACAAGCATTTCAGATGATAAAAAATCAGTTAGCATCCAGATTGCTGACCACGGGATAGGCATGTCAAAAGAAGGCATTGCACGGATCTTTGAAAAGTTCTACCGCATGGATGAAGTCACTGTATCTCATCCGGGACTTGGAATGGGGCTATATATTACCTCCAGAATAGTGACCGATCACGGCGGGAAAATCTGGGTTGAAAGCGTTGTAGATGAGGGATCGAAATTTATTTTCACGATGCCTCTTCTTGAAGATGCCTGTTAGGCTTGATTCAAATGAAGCATTTTCAAGACAATCTAAATTAGTAACGATGTAATGTGTTGGCTAGTAAGTTTAATAATTTCAAACTTGGCTGTTAATTTCACCGTTTTAGATTTATCAATAATTAATTGTATGCAGAAATTGATTTACATTCTTGAGGACAATGACGAAATAAGAGAAATTCTCGAATTGCTTCTTGTGGAAGATGATTACAGGGTATCTGCTTTTGCGAACGTTTCTTCTTTTCTAATTGGACTTTCTTTACAGGTTCCGGATACCTTTATTCTGGATGTTATGCTTCCCGATGGAAACGGTATCGACATCTGCCGCAAATTAAAGGAAGATGAGCGGACCAGTAATGTTCCGGTGGTCATGATGTCGGCCAACTACAATCAGGAGCAACTGGCCGGTTCATGTCCAGCACAGGATTTTATAAGTAAACCTTTTGATATTGCTGATTTTTCTAACAGGATTGCTATTCAGACACGGGCTAATGTGAGGTAACTTAAAATAGTTTAATATTTCGGATTAATTGAGTTTGGTTAATCCCTTATAAAACTAAATATTGTAGCGCATTTAATATTTGCTAGCTCTTTTCACTAGCAGGTATTCTATTTACTGATAACCTGGTTTTATGAGCTTGCAGATAAACACGGTTTTAGTATCTAAGCAATTGCATAATTCCTCGGAAGTCCAAAAATACAATTTTCCCACTTAGATCTCCAACCCACTAAATAACACACTCAACAATCATTCATATAAACAGTCTTTAGGTCGACTAAAAGGGCGTCGGAGTTTCTTATCTTAGAAAACTAGGAGCCACTTACCCATATCTTAATAATATCGGTTGCATGCAACAGTACAGGGCAGTTGTATTGTACGAACGGTAGATTTTCGAATAATTGACTCAAAATTGGTATATACTTATAGAATGGTTCCCAAGATTGTATTTGGAAAAATTGTCTTTGATGATAGGCAGGTTCTTTTGAGCATTTTGTCTAGTTTCACTATTTTGGAGGCAATATCATACGTGTTAAATTTATAACTGATCTCATTATTTAACTTTTAAAATGTATCCCAATCCATATACATTTTCTATACTAACTTGTTCAGAAACCTTAAAGAGCCTGCGTAGCCTTGAAATGAACACCTCCAGGCTCTTTCCATTAAAATAATCGTCGTTTCCCCATAAAGCCAATAAGATATCTTTCTTTTTTACAACCTGATTAATATTGCCAGCCAAATGGTCTAATACTTCCGCTTCTCTAACTGTTAAGGAAACCTCTTTGCTGTCGGGCATCCGTAAAAAAAGCTGATCCTTTTGATACCTGATATCGCCTATGTTGATAAATCCTGAACTGGATGCGACCTGTACGTTTGGAGCGCTGGAAAACTTATTGATGATATTTCCTATTCTAAGTACCAGTTCCTCAATTTCGAATGGTTTTGAAATATAATCTATTGCACCAATCTTGAGTCCGCGAAGTCGGTCCTGTTTTTCGTTATGTGCCGTTAGAAAGAAAAAAGGTTGGTTGGAGTTGATTTTTACCATCTCTGAGGCGAGGTCAAAGCCATTCATGTCAGGTAACTGTACATCCACAATAACCAATTTGTTATCAAGCTGGTTTGCGCTATAGTGCGCCAACGCTTCTGAAGCAGTTTGGAACCATAGGACACTAAATCCCCTCAATTTCAGGTATTCTGAAATTACATTGCCCAGGTCTGTTTCATCTTCAATTATTACGATATCATAACTCATAAATGATTTGATTAATGATTTGTACTAATTATGGTCTGCTCCTTAGGGATCTGCACCAGAAATTCGGTGCCTTTTCCCAATTCTGTTCTCACGCTGATTGCCCAGCCATGAATATCAATACATTGTTTAACGTAATATAAGCCAAGCCCCAGGCCTGAAACGGTATTATCCTTGCCTGCACGGAAGAACTTATCGAATATTTTTTCTTTCATTGCGTCTTCAATTCCTTTCCCATTGTCTTTAATGTGAAGTATATAACCCTCTTTATTAGTGGTGATAAAAAGTATAGTCATCTTTATATCGCTATGGTTGTGCTTAAAGGAGTTGTCGAGGATATTCTGTAACATCGTGGTAAACACAAAAGGATCCATCATAATCAGTATTTCAGAACTGTGAGGATCAAAAGTGATACTGTTTGGAGCCTGAACTTTTATTTTATAGTCGTTAACCAAAGTAAGAATTGCATAGTTAAGGTCTGTTTCTTCCAGATGGATGTTGTTGTTGATATCCGAAATTTCCAGCATCTGGTTAATGTGGGAGTGAAGTCGCCTGGCCTGTCTTTCTACAATATTTACGAGTGCACTTACGCGTGTCCTGTCATTGAGCACCTCGTCTTCATGCAGACTTTTGCTTGCCACTAAAATAGTAGTAATTGGGGTGTTAAATTCATGTTTAATGCTGTTCAGGAAATCAGATTTAATATCTGTTTCCTTTTTCTGCCGCATCCAGCTGATATAGGTATAGTAATTAATACCTACGATTATAATGATGCAAAGTGCAACCAATAAAAACGTTGGTAACATCTGATAGGCTACTTTTAAAGTACGGCCAGGAGGATCGACAAAAAGATTAAAGGTAACTCTGTAATCATACACCAGTTTGCCACTAACAGAAAGGTTAGTTACCCTGTTCTGAACATTCGGATCTGTTAATGTGCCATCAATGATCACCCCGTAAGGTGTTTTTTGATCTGCCTTAAAATCGGTACGGGTATAGTTGTCGAATATAGTGATATTCCCGATTTTGGGATCGAAATTGATTTCTATCTGCTGAAAGGTAAGCAGGTACTGTAAATTGCTATCCAAGCCATTATTTTTTACAATCGACCGGAAAACACTGTCCATAGTGCTTTCTTTTTGCAGGTCTTTTAATAGTGTGTTACTCACGCTTTGCGAGCGTTTAACAAATTCTTTCTTGTTGTTTAAGTATGCTTGTTTGAGCGCAGGCATATTTCTGGAAAGGATCGAATCGATGATCTTTCCTCCGCCTTTAAAAACTTTATCTTCGGATATACTGCGCCCATATTCGTCGTTAATTAACGTTTTTTCTTTTAAACTATAATCCCTGTCTCTAAGAACGTAAGAATTATAGGTTAACCTGAGCTGTACCAGAAGCAAAATCAGAAAACTGACCAACACTACTGATTTATATATACGATCTTTCATTTATCCTTTAAAAATAGCCGTATTATTTCATAAATACCATGCCGTTAAGCTTTTGTTAGGTTTCTGTTACGTTTTCGTTCGACAAATTTCTTTGATGCGGGATGTAGCTTTGGATTATGAAAAGCAGATCTCAGTGAAAACCAGATCAATGTTGATCGATTTGGATTAATAAGTATCTGTAATCCAGTAATGCTTCAAACAACTAACACCAATCACATAACAAAAAAAGAGAAATGACCTTTAAAAGGATTTTATCATTATTGCTTATCGTTTCGGGAACGATATCTATTTCCCCGGCAATGGCCCAACAAAAATCGGCTAATAAACCGTTACCTGAACTTCAACAGGATTTTGTTGACCTTGGGCTGGGCATGTTTATCCATTATGGGATGCCAACTTTTATGGATCAGGACTGGTCTGATCCTGATGCAGATCTTTCATTGTTCCAGTCGCCAAAGCTTGATGCCAACCAGTGGGCAAAAGCCGCAAAATCTGCTAATATGACTTATGGTTGCCTGACTACCAAACACCATAGTGGATTTCCGATCTGGAATACCAAAACCACGGCCTACAATGTGATGAACACACCGCTAAAACGTGATGTGGTAAAGGAATATGCAGATGCTTTCCGTAAAAACGGACTAAAGGTAATGTTGTACTATTCTATATTGGATACCCATCATGGCATACGTCCGAACCAGATTACACCAGCGAATGTTAAAATGATCAAAGATCAGATTACCGAACTGCTCACCAATTATGGCGAGATTACCGCCCTGATTATTGATGGTTGGGATGCGCCATGGTCGAGGATTTCTTATGATCAGGTACCTTTTGAAGATATCTATTACCTGATTAAATCATTACAGCCAAACTGTTTGGTAATGGATTTAAATGCAGCAAAATATCCTACACAGGCGCTATTTTATACCGATATCAAATCATACGAACAAGGTGCAGGTCAGTTTATTTCTAAAGAAAACAACAAACTTCCGGCCCTTGCCTGTCTGCCCTTGCAGGCCAACTGGTTCTGGAAAACCTCTTTCCCTACCACTCCTGTAAAAAATGTACCTGAACTGGTGAACAAGTTCATCATTCCTTATAATGGCGCATACTGCAATTTTATATTAAATGTGGCCCCGGGCAAAAATGGTCTGATCGATGATAACGCGTTAGCTGCGCTTAAGGAAATGGGCCAGATCTATAAAAAAACTGCAGATCTTCCACGCATTCCGGCATATGCTGCACCAATTATTTCGAGCAACATTGCCAAACACGTAAAAAGTAACAGCAGCTGGAGTGATGATATGAACATTATGGATTTTGCCAATGATGATGATTTCGGTTCGAGCTGGTCATCCAATCACACCGTAAAATCGCCATGGTATGAACTGAACTTCGAAAAAGCTGTTCCCTGTAACATGGTGGTACTTACAGCGGGTAATAACAGAAAAGCTACCTACAGTTTACAGTACTATGCAAATGGTAAGTGGAATGATTTAGCTACAAAAAATGAGGGTGAGAAAAAGGTGAGTATTTTTAGGTTCGAGCGCATCTGGTGCGAAAAAATAAAGATAAACATTAGCAATTTCGACAGCCCGCCTGCTATTGCTGAACTGGGCGTATTTAACGAAAGAAAATAAAATGTATTAGCTGGGTCATTTTTGGCCCGGCTAATCTATTAAAGCGCTTGTTTGGCAAATACCAATGGGAATTGACTACTCCAGGTAATATCGACAAACATTTTTTGAAATAATCTAAACATAAAAACCAACCAAACTTTATGAACCAAAATTTTACTATTAAGGTAAGGCATCTGCCTTACCTGGGAAACCTGTGGGTACTGTTCGCAGTATTTAGTGCCTGTTTATTGCTTTTGGGCAGTCCCACTTATGCGCAACAGGGCGCAACAATTAAAATTACCGGTATTGTTAAAGATTCACTTGGCCTGGGAATTCCGGGGGTAAGTCTGCAGGTTAAAGGCCAGAGCAGCATGGGTACCATCACCGATGGCGATGGTAAGTTTTCCCTGAATGCTACGGCTAAATCAACTATAGTGGTCTCATCTGTAGGTTTCAGACAAACTACTTTTATCGCTGATCCATTAAAGCTAAAGGTAGACCTCGTACTGCATTCGGATGATAACAATCTTTCGGATGTAGTGGTTACCGCCTTTGGAAAGAAGGAGCGGAGAGAAGCCATGGTGGGATCTGTTACCAGTATTACACCTGCCAGGCTAAAGATCCCATCCAGCAATTTAACCAATGCCTTGGCCGGGCAGATTGCCGGGGTAGTGGCCTACCAGCGGAGCGGCCAGCCCGGATTAGATAATTCTACTTTTTTTATCCGTGGGGTAACTACATTCGGTTACAAGCAAGATCCATTGATCCTGGTAGATAACGTAGAGCTTACGCCAACCGATCTGGCGCGGCTACAGGTTGATGATATTGCGAGTTTCTCCATCTTAAAAGATGCCAGTGCCACGGCTTTGTATGGTGCCAGAGGAGCCAACGGTGTAATTTTGGTGACCACTAAAGAAGGTGTTGAAGGTAATGCGAAAGTAAATGTACGTTTCGAAAACTCTATTTCGCAGGCTACGCAAAACCTTGAAATTGCCGATCCCATTACTTTTATGAAGATGTATAATGAAGCCATCACAACCCGGAACCCACTAGGTGTACCAAGGTATAGCCAGAACGATATTTACAACCGTGAGCAGACTTTAAGTGGTGCGCCGGGGAGCAATAAGTATGTTTACCCTGCTGTTAATTGGATTGATGAATTGTTTAAAACCAGTACCAATAACCAGCGGCTGAACGGAAGTGTGAGCGGTGGAGGAAAAGTTGCAAGATATTATATCGGTACTTCTTATAACCGCGATAACGGAATATTGAAGGTGAGCCCTGTAAATAACTTCAACAATAACGTTAAACTCGAAAACTACCAGCTCCGTTCCAATGTAAACATTAATGTTACGCCTACCACAGAAGTGGTGCTGAGGTTGTCGGGAACTTTTGATGAATATAACGGGCCGATTACTGATGACGGTTCCTTTTCTGCCGACCTTTATAAAAAGGCACTTCATACCAGCCCGGTATTGTTTCCGGCATTTTATCCTGCAGATCCATCATCAGGTATTGATACGCATATTCTTTTTGGCAATAGCTCAACAGAGGGTACCGGAAATACAGTTGGTTATTCCAATCCTTACGCAGATATGATGAAGGGATATAAGTCTTTTTCGAGGTCAAGGATGTCCGCACAGCTCGAACTAAACCAGGACCTTAATTTCCTGACCAAGGGGTTGTCTTTTAAAGGAATGTTTAACACCAATCGGTATTCTTATTTCGACCTGACCAGAAAATATTCACCTTTTTTTTACAATGTAGCCTCCTATGACAGGATCAGCAATCAATATAGCCTCAACTGGATCAATAACCAACCGGGCCAGGCCTCAGAGTATCTGAGCTTTGAGCCAGGGTTTAAGGATATCAATACATTTGTGTACATGCAAGCCGTTTTGGATTACTCGAGGCAACTCGGCAGTAAACACAACATTAGCGGTACACTCATTGCAACAAGGCAACAACGTTTATACGCCAATGCAATAGATCCGGCAACCAAGTTATCCAGCCTTCAATATTCGCTTCCCTACCGCAATGTTGGCCTGTCAGGCAGGTTGGGTTATGGGTACGATAACCGTTATTTTGCCGAATTTAACTTTGGCTACAATGGATCAGAGCGTTTTGCTGAAAAGAACAGGTTTGGTTTCTTTCCAACTATCGGCGGTTCATGGGTAATTTCCAATGAAGCTTTCTGGGACGGAGGGTTAAAACAAGCTGTGAGTAAGCTTAAACTACGCGCAAGCTATGGCCTTGTAGGTAACGATGCCATTGGCGCACAGCGTTTCTTCTATCTTTCTAACGTAAACCTGGATGGCGGTAACCCTGCTTATTTTGGTCAGGCAAACGGTGTGATCAGACCAGGGGTAAGCATTACCAATTATGCAAACGATGCCGTGACATGGGAAACCTCCAGACAAACGAATATTGGATTGGAAATTAGTCTTTTCAAAAGCCTGAATATCATTGCAGAAGTTTACAAACAGCACCGTTACAATATTTTAATGGAGCGGGCTTCAATTCCTTCTACCATGGGCTTAGAATCTGGCGTAAGTGCCAACCTGGGTACTGCTGATTCGAGGGGAATCGATTTTTCTGCCGATTATAGCAAAACCTTTAGAGGCGGATTCTGGATGTCGGGGAGGATGAACTTTACCTTTTCGCAGAATAAATATGGACAATATGAACAGCCGGCTTATAAAGAGCCATGGAGGATACTTTCCGGGCAGAAAATTGGCGTAAGATGGGGCTACATTGCCGAGCGCCTTTTTGTTGATGACCAGGAAGCGGCAGCTTCTCCTTCGCAGCTTTTTGGCGCCGGAGCCTCCGCACCTAAAGGAGGAGATATCAAATATACCGATGTAAACAATGATGGCAAGATTACCGAAGCCGATCAGGTATTTATCGGCCTTCCTTCCACACCTGAAATTGTTTATGGTGCAGGCCTTTCGATGGGATTCAAGAAGATCGACCTTTCGCTTTTCTTTCAAGGTGTAGGCCGCACGAGTTTCTTTATTGATCCATCAGAGGTTAGTCCATTTCTATCTAACAGGCAGGTGCTTCAACCCTTTGCCGATAGCCACTGGACAGAAGAAAATCAGGATTTATATGCCAAATATCCGCGTTTGGGAACCACCTCTTCCGAGATCAGCAATAACCTCCAAACCAGTTCTTGGTGGATGCGTGATGGTGCTTTTATCAGACTTAAGTCGATAGAAATCGGTTATACTTTCCCTGATAAGTTATCAAAAAAGGCATTTCTGTCTAATTGCAGGATCTATTTCAATGCTTTAAATCCGCTCACCTGGAGCAGGTTCAAAGACTGGGATCCGGAACTGGCCTCAAATGGCTTCAGCTATCCGATCCAGAAGGTATATAACATCGGAATCAACGTAAATCTATAAGCACGCGTGTAATGAAATTCAACATAAAACTTCTCATACTCATTGCAGTGATTTCGGGAATGACCCTTTCCTGCAAGAAATACCTGGATGTAACGCCAGACAATGTAGCCACAATCGATTATGCTTTCAGAAACAGAAATGAGGCCGAAAACTACCTTTTTACCTGTTACTCTACCCTGCAGAACATGGGGCCATCCAATAGCGATGCTGCTTTCACCACTTCCGGAGAGATTTATTTCCCCAACACCTTAACCGAGGCAACATTGGGTAGCAGGGATGCGGAGCAAGGTTTCCACCTGATCAGGGGCGTCCAGTCCACCGATAATCCCTCATTGAATTATTGGGATGGCGAACAGCTTGGCCAGCCTATTTTTAAAGCAATCAGGAGATGTAATATCTTTCTGGAGAATATCGACCGGCCGAAAGATCTGGCTCAATTTGAACGCAACCGCTGGATTGCAGAGGTAAAGTTTTTAAAGGCCTATTATCACTTTTACCTGTTAAGGATGTATGGCCCGATCCCATTGATTAAACAGAACCTGCCGATAGATGCCGGCACGGATGAAGTAAGGATAAAACGTGCGCCTATTGACGAGGCATTTACTTATATCGTATCGTTATTAGATGAGGCCACGCCCGATCTTCCACGTACCATACAGGATCCGGCAAGAAGTTTAGGCCGAATTACACAGAATATTGCCCTTTCGGTTAAAGCTGAGGTGCTTACTACACAGGCGAGCCCTTTTTTTAACGGCAATCCTGATTATACTGGTTTTAAGGATAAAGATGGTTTAAATCTATTCCCTACAGCTTTTAGTGCAGAAAAATGGAACAAAGCCATGCTGGCCTGCCAGGCTGCAGTAAAATCTTGCGAAGAAAGCAACCTTTCCCTTTACCATTTTACCTCTCCGGGCAATCTTCCAAATATACCTGCGCCATTGAAAACAGTGATGGACATCAGGCAGAGCATTACCGAGAACTGGGAAAAAAATCCCGAAGTAATCTGGGCACTGAATCCTGAATTTGGGCTACAATCAATGGCTATGCCGAGGCTTACCAATGCGATGGTGCAGAACATGGGTGGCACACCGGGCAATTTTGCCGTGCCTATCGGGATGGCTGAACTGTTTTATTCGAAAAATGGTGTGCCAATGGCTGAAGATACTGGTTACGATTACAGAGGACGTTATGCTGTTGCTGCGGTAGGTACGGAAAATAAATACTACTTAAAAAGCGGTTACCAGACCATAAAAATGCACATGGATCGTGAACCTCGCTTTTATGCCGATTTATCTTTTGATGGTAGCTGTTTTTTTGGTAACGGGCAAACTGATCCGGAAAACATGCTCTATGTGCAGGCTCGTGGCGGAACTTCGCTGGCTGGCCCCAAAGATAATATCAGGGTTAACGTATCGGGTTACTGGCCAAGCAAACTGGTTAATTACCAATCTGTTTTTGGTACCGAAGTTACCCAGGCAGGTTTCCGGATGCCGCTAATCAGACTCGCAGGACTTTATCTGCTGTATGCAGAAACGCTTAACGAGGTTAACGGCCCTACGGCAGATGTTTATACTTATATCGATAAAGTTCGTACACGTGCAGGTTTAAAAGGTGTTAAAGAATCCTGGTCTTCTTATTCAACTAACCCTGGTAAAGCTTCAAGTAAAGATGGCCTCCGGTCGATCATCCAGCAGGAACGCCGCATTGAACTTTGTTTTGAAGGCAGAATAGGGTGGGACTTAAGGCGCTGGAAAGTGATGCAGGATGTACTTAGTAAACCACTTCAGGGCTGGAATATTCAGGATACCACACCTGAAGGTTATTACCGTCAGCGTAATCTCGTAATTCCTGTATTTGGCCTGAAAGACTATTTGTGGCCACTTAAATACAACGACCTGATCGTTAACCCAAACCTAGTTCAAAATCCTTATTGGTAATTAAATAGAAGATGATGAAAATTAGATCAAAAATATATAACAGACCTTTTGCATTGCAATTTTTTGCCATGTTACTTGTGGCCTGCTCGTTTTACTCCTGTAAAGAAAGCGAAGGTTTTAATGAGGTAGTATCTACAGATATGACAAAACCCGGCGTACTCACCGGCGTAAAAGTAGAAAACCTGGCTGGAGCTGCAGTAATTTCCTATAAGCTACCTAATTCCCAGAATCTCTTGTATGTACAGGCAGAATACCGGATCAATTCGCGAACCATAAGGCAGAGTAAATCTTCTTATTATAGCGATACGATCAAGGTAGAGGGCTTTGAAAAAAGCGGCGACTACGATGTTACACTTTATGCGGTATCGCGTGCGAATGTGAAAAGTGATCCTGTACAGATACATGTTCACCCTGCAACCCCATCTTACCTGTCCGTTTATCCAACAGTTCAGCTTCAGGCTGATTTTGGCGGAGTAAATGTAATCGCCAGTAATCCGACTAAGAAAGCTATCGGTGTGATTGTGATTTCCAATGATAAAACGACAGGAAAAATGCTTCCCGTAGAACAGTTCTACACCGAAGCGGAAAATATCAATTTTAGTGTAAGGGGATTTGATACCCTAAAAAGAGATTTTGGCGTATATGTAACCGATAGATGGGGAAATATATCCGATACTTTATATAAATCAATCAGTCCAATATTTGAGATGATGATACCGAAAGCGCAGTTCAGCGAATATAGGCTACCATCAGATTCTCCTCTGGGGGCAACAGGTCTTGGATGGAATACTTCGAGGTTATGGGATAACAATACTTCCGATCCCGGCTGGCATACAGAGGCCGGTTATAGTAAGCCTCTTCAGCTCTGCACATTTGATATGGGCGTACTTGCCAAGCTCAGTCGCTATAAATTGTGGGAAAGAGGAGAAGCCTATGGCAATGATTATTCTTATAATCATGGTAATCCCAAGACATGGACACTCTGGGGATCAGCCAAAGCTGCACCGGCAGATATTGAGTTACCCGTAAGTTCGGCAAAAGGAACTGTTGTGGGCGATTGGATCAACCTGGGGAATTTTACCTGTCCGCCACCGCCATCGGGTAATGCACCCGGACAAACCACTCCTGTGGATCTTGCTGCAGTAAAAGCTGGCTTCGAATTTAACATTGCACTTGATATTCCTAAAGTGAGGTTTATCAGGCTGGCCGTTAATTCGACCTGGGGAAATGCAGATTTTGCCCACGTGATGGAATTGTCTTTTTGGGGAAATACCAATTAAAAATTAAAGCAGATGACAACTAAACATATCAACAGTATTTTAATGGTTTTTATGGCCATTGTGGTTCTTTGTGGCTGTAGCAAGGATGCGCTGGATTATAGAAAATATCTTAACGAAAAAGAACACATATATCCGGGCTTTGCCGGCGAAGCTGGCGCCGCGCCAGGCAATTACAGGATAAAACTGAACTGGAAGGCAAGTTCCGACCCGAGTGTAACCCATTACCGCATATTCTGGAACAATTCAGCAGATTCATTGGAAATGAAAGCACCAGACCGAAGCGTTACTGATGTATCGGTAATTATTCCCAAGCTGGTAGAGTATAATTATTCCTTTACCATTTATTCTTACGATAAGGCTGGGAATAAATCTGTGCCTGTTCAGATTAGCAACATAAAGGTTTATGGCGATAGCTATAAATCGAGTCTAACCAACAGGTTTCTGGTTTCAGCAAATCCTTATCAGCTGGATGACGACGGCATTACACTCAATTTTGAAAAACCAGATACCATCAACATTACAACAGAAATACGCTATACCTATAAAGATGGTACCATTCATAAAAGTGCATTAAGTCCTGATGAAAATTCGATCAGGCTTGCTGACTACAAAACCGGAACCAAGATTTATTTCAGGTCGGCCTATGTGCCGGTAAAATCGGCTATTGATACCTTTTATACCGTAGATTACGATTCTTTGAGCAATATTATGATACCGGTAGATAAATCACTGTTCCGTCCGCTAAAGCTAGCAAATGATGTTGGGACCTATTCGAGTGAAACCTCTTTATCTCAACTTTGGAATGGTAATAAAACACCAACTGCATATCCGGATATCTTCCATAGTGATGACAATACACCGCTTCCGCATCACTTCACTTTTGATATGGGTAAGGCAATTGTTAATCTTACACAGTTCGAAATCATCGGGCGTGACTGTTGTAATAACCCTACCAAATTTGAGATCTGGGGAATTGCAGATCTGACCGGAGCGGAAACGCAGTCGCCAGGCAATTCAGCAGGGTGGACAGCAGAATCAAAAGGAAGAGGATGGACGCTGCTTAAAACGGTAGAACGCTCAGATGATGGATCGGCACCATTTAAAGTTGCCCTGCCTGATGGCCTGCCTCCAATTCGATACATCCGGATCCGGGTAATAAAAGTGGCCAGTGGCGATGCCTATTACAGCAATATTAGTGAAGTATCTTTCTGGAATAAATAAGGCTCTCTTCTCTATAATGGAGAATAATAAAATTATGAATAATACCAAAGCAATCATTTATGTACTAGTCCCGGTTTTTTTACTGGGACTGGTTTCAGAATCCAAGGCTCAGAATCAGTCTGACAAAACGATAACCACTCCCGATTCTGTATGGAAGGAGCACTGGTTTGAGCACAAGGAAGAACTAAAACTAATAGGAAGCAATGCTCATGTAGCTGTTTTTTATGATAAAAACATGCCGGCCAATGTCAAATGGCCTATCGCAGCAATGGCAGATTGCTGGGCCTATGTTAAACGCAATTACGGAGATTTTGGACCAGATCCAAAACTCTATGTGATCCTGCACCGCGCGATGGGTAAGGATTATGGAGGAGGACATCCATCACCCTTTTTTGATGCGAGCCATGATTACCGGAACGTGATTGATTGTGGTTTAGCGCAATGGGACAATCCGAACGGGGAACAGATTGGCATGCCGATACATGAGATGGGACATATTGTAACCAGCGCAAGTCATGGTACAAAAGGATCGCCGTCTGATGTATTGTGGGGAGACAGTAAGTTTATGGAGATTTTCAATTATGATGTACTCAAAAACATAGGAATGGCCGATGAGGCCAATAAAGTATTTACGCAAATGCAGACTCAGTATGACGACTTTCCGAGACAGGGAACGCAGTGGTTCAAAAACTGGTTTTTCCCTATTTACAGTAAGTATGGTGAAGGAAAGGTACTCAACAGGTATTTTGAACTCCTGGCTTTAAACTTTCCAAAGAGTAAAAACGGACGTTACAAAAGAGATCTGAATTTTGGAGAATTTATTCATTTCTGGAGTGGTGCATCTGGTGTAAACCTGCAGGATGTTGCAGAAAAAGCTTTTGGTTGGCCGGCAGAATATGATATTCAGTTTAAACAGGCCCAGAAGGATTTTCCGAAATTAAACTATGAGACTAAAGGTAGCAGCAGATAAGGTGTATAATATCATTTAAAAATCTCTTCAGAAGTTTTGTTAAGTCAGACTTCAATACAAATCCCAGAAGGATAAGATATCCGGTGAGGACCGGTCATAATTTCAGTTGTAATAAGATTTGATCTTTTTATATGCTGATTTTAGTTTGGTGAAAACATAGGTTGTGGTGGATACCCAACCTATGTTTTATTTAAAGACCAATCTGGTTCAAATGGCCGGTAGCGAGGAATCATTGCGTGGGGGAAAGACAAAGCAATCTTCGCCCGTTATTCGCGATAGCAGGATTGATCCGTGCCTCGCAAATTCCAGGTAAAATCATGTTATATCGTTAATTTTTTTATTGAAACAACAATGCTATAAAGCTTAAGTGTTTGGTTATTTGTTGATTATGTTAGTGGCTTATTCTTTGTAAGAGAGAAAGCGATGCATTACACTCTTCGTCAGTTTCTTATTTTACTTTCAGAAGCTGTGCTGTTAATCGTACTGGCGCAGAAGGTAAAAATTTCCTGTTCCATATTTTTAGTGCTGGCCGGTTTGGGAATAGGCTATATTCCGGGTATTCCAAGCCTCGCATTCTTTTATATTAATTGATGTCTCTCTCGGGGCAGATCAAACTCAATCATCCCTCTGTTGCAGCTAGCACATCAAAAACAAATATAGAGAAGCAATATAAACTTATTATATATACTTATTGTTAATATGGACCTTAATTCCATAAATCCATATGATCTTAACTTTCAGTTTGTTAGCTGGTTTTCGGTTCATGAACCAGGACCTCCTGTAACTATTTGCCAAAATCACCGTCTTTATCAGTATCTTATCAATACTTTTTATATGAAAATTTCAGCACGTATTTTAATTATCCCGATCTTATTTAGTCTAGCCTTCACCTCAGCGCACGCGCAGGAATTATCTGTTTCTGACAGTATTGATGTTTTTCTGAAAACCAAAATGCGGGAACGTAATATTCCTGCGCTCCAGATAGCTGTGGTAAAAAATGATAAAATGGTTAAGGATACCACTTTTGGTATTGCCAACCTGGAGTACAATATCAAAGCTAATAACGAAACTGTTTTTTCCATCAATTCTATTACCAAGGCCTTTGTCGGTATTGCAATTATGCAGCTGAGTGAAGCGGGTAAGTTGAAGATTTCTGATCCTATCTCTCTACATTTGGATGGTTTGCCTGAAGCCTGGAAGAAAATTACCATTAAGCAGGCAATGAGCCATATTTCTGGCCTGCCGGATATGATGGATGCCGATGAGCAGGTTTTGGGACATAACGATGAACGAGAGGCTATGGAGAAAGTTAAAGCTTTACCAATGGCATTTAATCCTGGAGAAAAATTCAGCTATAACCAGACTGGCTATGTGCTTTTAGGACAGTTAATTACTAAATTGAGCGGCATGCATTTTACGCAGTTTATACAGGAACGTCAATTTGATGTGGCGGGAATGCCCTTGACCCGATTTGGCGATTCGTATGATGTTATTCCGAATTATGCAGGTGCTTATACAATGACCAGGCAAATGGGCGATAACTTTGTCCGGAATAAAGTGCCGGGTCATGCCTATATGCAATTTCCGGTCTTTTTTAGAACTGCTGCGGGTATTCAATCCACTGCAACTGATCTGGCCCGTTGGATTATGGCTATAAATGGTGGAAAGTTACTGAAGAGACAGTCCAGTATTGATTCCTTATGGAAGCCGGCTGTGCTGAACAATGGTAAAATCGGCGGCTTCAACCGCCTTACAAACGGCTATGCGCTGGGTTGGCCCACTGTTACCAGGGAAGAGCATCCTGCTGTTGGCCCGGTGGGCGGAGGAAGATCTGCTTTATTTGTTTATCTAAAAGATAACCTTTCTATTGTCGTACTCACCAACCTGATGCAGGGAAACCCGGATCAGTTTATTGATGAGATCGCAGGTTATTATATTCCGGAAATGCATCAGGTTAATGGCTTTGGTCTGCCACCAAACCTAAAAAAGCTGCGGGCTGAACTGTTGAAAAAGGGTTTTGAGAAAGGCGTTGAGGTGATTTCTGAATTAAAAAAGAAAGATCGATCTTTTCATGTATCGGAAAATGAGCTAAACGGCTGGGGTTATCAGCTTCTGTCTCAGAAGAATTTTAAAGCGGCATTGTCTGTTTTTAAATTAAATGTGTCCATGTATCCTCAAAGTGCGAATGCTTACGATAGCCTGGCTGAAACATTTGAAATGTTGGATAACAAGGCTGAGGCAATGGCAAACTATAAAAAGTCACTGGCGCTGGATCAGAAAAATAAACACGCAGCTGAGCGCATAGACGCACTTACTAAAAACTAGTTGATCTATACTTACCATATATAACCTGTTTTATTCGATAAAATATCTTGTATTAACTTTTATAAATATTAATAACCTCAGTTCGATTATTACTATTCCTTTAAAGGTATACTACAGATGTTTTTCGTTCGTAGCGTCACCCTGACCTGTAGCGAAGCGGAAAGCTACGCAGTAAATTTATTTCAGGGTCTATTTAGCAGGAAAGATGCTGAAATAAATTCAGCATGACGATCGCGCTAGTTTCAAGGGCTTAAATTAGTCAGTATAAATAAATATTAATCGAATTGAGGTTAATATATCGAAGATAGACCGACGAGTGGGAATTTCAACATAAAATCCTGGTCAGTATCAGGAATGATGAAGCAGCGCAAAGAAATTATAACACAGAAAATTTTTACAGTTGATCGGTTATTCCGTGAATATGATTTAAAAAGCAAGAGATTATATAGAGCAGGCAAATGTTGATGATGTAGAACGCTTAAAAGAAATCATTTTAGCATTACGCCAAAAATCATCCGGTGAATAGCGGTAAGACCGGTATTCATCGGATGACTTTTACATTTACCGAATGGGTTTCTATAGCAGCTTCGCCCTAATTATTTTTTACAGCGATGAACATGCGTTGCCTGTAAGTGTTGCCCCTGCGCCGTTTGATGCCGTTACGGTAGATTTTACACTGGAAGCATTTAGTATAGTCAGGCTGTAAGGTGGCGTAAATGCATTTACACCATTGCCTGAAGTATTTCCGGTTACGGCTGTAAAAAGATTATTTTTTGCCTGAACCGCTGTTGAATTATTGTCCATCAAATCAATCGGGTTTTTCACGTTTTCAAAAACGTTTGATTCCACTAAAATATTGGCTTCAAATCCGGCCTGAATACAGCTTTTACTTACCGTACTGTTAAATAAATTATTTACAATATGCACTTTGCCAAATCTTACGCGGGGCATTCTGGCTACAGCACCCTGTGCCCACCAGCAACGTACAAATGTAATCCGAAAGTGACCTCTGTCTGCAGTGGCGCCATCGCTTGATCCGATCAGGTTTGAGAAGCGGTGATCGTCAGATCCGCCCGAACCACCTGATTTTGGTGGTTTGAGGTAAGAAAATTTGCAATAGGATACCGTGATGTAATCTGAAATGTTTTTGAGATCAAAATTGCCATCCACACCATCTCTAAACTCGCAATGATCAACCCAGATGTTATTGCAGGCATCAACGGTTACATTGTCTTGTCCGTCAACATCATAAGCACCGGGGCCTTCAAAAATGATATTTCTGATGATGATGTTGTTACATCTCTTAACATACATAATCCCTGAATTGTCTTTTGTTTGATCGGCCGAAACAAGTTTGGCGCCTGATGAACCAAAAATCGTTTTTCCGCTCTGGTCCTGAAAGGAAATTCTCCCGCCGGATGGAATGGTGATGGTTCCGTTAACCTGGATTACCTTCACGCTGGTATTTTGAATGGCTGATTTCAGTGCGGTATAAGTGGTTACCACGGTAGCCGTTACTTCGCCGCCACCGGTTGTTCCACCGTTTTGTGATGCCCAGCCCTTTGATGGGCAAACTGCTTCGGTAACAGCCACTGGTGAAGCAACGTTTTTGTTCGTGGTCTCATTGCTTTCAGATTGATTACTTTTTTTGCACGCGGGTAAAGAAAATGCCACGGCAATAGCCGTCAGGCATGTTAATAAATACTTGTTTCTCATGTTAAATTTAATTTGGTTAGAAGAATTGTGTTGGAATCATGCGGGCTTTCTCGGTGCGTCGGAATATATTATTCGGTATGTATTTGTTAAATTACAGTTAATGAATATATTATTGTCTTTTTGTGTTGAATATATTTGTGCAATCGTTCACGGGATCGATTGCGGGATCATTATGCTCATAAAGTGTTGATCAATAATAGTGAAGTTTGTGCAGAGGGCTTTAACGTTTTCTCCTTTAATATTTCTTATGCAGGATAGCAGGAAGGCATAAGAAATTCCCGCAAAATTATGCATTAAACCTGCGTGGATCATTTTGGATTTATAGTACTATTCTATTCCATAATGTAATAAATAATATTTATTATTGTATAGTGGAGTATCCCATAAAGTTTGACAATCAAATAATTTTTAACGCGTTGGTAACCGGATGCAGATCATGTGTATTCGCTTGCCATTTCTCTCTAAAGAATGAAAAATAAAGGCATTAGTGTGATCATGCCCACTTACAGGCATGGCGCTTTTATCTCAGGTGCGATCACCAGTTTGCTGAACCAGTCATTTCAGGACTGGGAATTGATTATCATCATTGATGGTAGTACTGACGCTACCCTTGAGGTGGTAGAACGTTACCTCCACGATCATCGGATCAGGTACTTATATAATGCTGATAATGAAGGCCTGGGTGCTGCCATTAATAAGGGGCTTGAAGAGGCATCATATGCCTATATCAGCTACCTGCCCTCTGATGATTTATACTTTAAGGATCATTTACAGTCGCTATGGAATCTGGCACTGGCTAATCCGGATGATACTTTTTTCTGTTCGGGTGCAAAACACAATTATAAGGATGATCATACTGGCAGTAGCGGGCAGAAAAGTTTTGGCGCCTTTATAGATATAGGCTATCAGTTGGTACAGGTGATGCATAAAAAAACACCTCACAGGTGGTTGGAAAGGAATGAATTGGTGACCGATAGCCTGCATGATATGTTCTGGAATAAACTGCTGGATGGCGCAACGCCAAAGTTTACCATGGAAATTACAACGGAATGGGTTTCCCATCCGGGACAACGGCATAAAATCATCAGTGAGCGCTGGGGTGGGGGGATCAATCTGTACAAGCAGTTTTACCAGGTCAATCAAAAAATCAGGTTTAAATCGGCTTTTGGCGGATTGATAGATGAAACTACTGAATACCTGGACTTAGATGATCTTCCTGTAGTATCAAGAGGCTTACCATTAAAAATTTTGCTCGTTGGCGAGTTGTCTTATAATGCCGAACGGGTTCTGGCTTTTGAAGAAAAAGGCCATCAGTTGTATGGTTTGTGGATGGACGAACCTTCTTTTTTTAATGCAGTTGGTCCGCTTCCTTTTGGAAATATTACAGACATTCCAAAAGATAACTGGCAGCAGGCGGTTAAAGAATTGAAACCAGATATCATCTATGCACTCTTAAATTTCAAAGTGATACCATTCATTCATCAGGTGATGCGTGCAGATTTGGGTATTCCACTGGTGTGGCATTTTAAGGAAGGACCATTTTTCTGCAGGCAAAATGGCCTATGGAATAAAATGATTGATCTTTTTCAGTATGCTGACGGAATAATCTTTTTAAATCCGGAAATTAAACGCTGGTATGAACAATTTTTTCATTTTGAGGTGCCTTTCAGTATAATCGTAGACGGTGACTTGCCGCATATCTCAAGGTTTAAGGGAAAACCAGGCAGACTGATTTCAGAACAGGATGGGGAAATGCATACCGTGGTTCCGGGAAGGCCGATGGGGCTTTTACCTGCTGATATACAAGAATTGGCTAAAAGGAAGATTCACTTACATCTCTATGGAGATTTTTACCATAGTGTTTATAAATCATGGATAGATGAGGCTAATGAATTGGCACCGGGCTATCTCCATCTGCATCCGGCTTGTGTGCCGCAAGATTGGGTGGAAGAACTCTCGAAGTATGATGCCGGCTGGCTGCACGTTTTTGATTCTGAAAATAACGGTGAATTAATGAAAGCCAATTGGCTTGATTTTAACTTTGCGGCGAGGATGTCGACATTAGGAGCAGCCGGACTTCCCATGATCCAGCGGGATAATACCGGGCACATCTGCGCTTCCCAGGCTTTCACCAGTAAAAATGGATTTGGAATTTTTTATCAATCGTACGATGATCTGGCTGCACAGCTTGGTAATACTGCAGAGATGAATCGCATGCGGCAGGAAATATGGCGTAAAAGAGAAGTCCTGAGCTTTAACCATTATGTTGATGATGTTTTATATTTCTTCAGAAAGGTAATGGAATCAAAGAAAAACGTCTTTAAAAGCTGATTGAAGGAGAATGATTCTTACGGGGAGGAGGGGCAGCATTCTCCAGCTCTAACGTTAAACTGTATTAATTTTTGCTGCTCATAAAAATGCCCCCATAATTAGCTAAATTTTGGGGGCAATGCAATATGGTAACGTGCTTCATTTGTATTCAAAAGCTTGATTTTTTCATCTTATAACAGCTTGGTCCGGACGCAGTTTTGACACTGTCGCAATTGTTTTTTGTAAATCAATGATCAATAAATGATGTGGCAACGCGGTTTTTTTGAAGGATTTATTTTTTTCCTGCTCTTGGTGCTAAGGTCAGAAACATCCGCTTGCCTTCGAGTTTTGGTAATAACTCTACTTTGCCTACCTCTTCGAGGCCTTGCGCAAATTTTAGCAGCAGTATTTCTCCCTGATCTTTATAAACAATCGATCTGCCTTTGAAATGCACAAAGGCACGCACTTTTTCTCCGCTTTCCAAAAAGGAAACGGCGTGTTTGAGCTTGAACTGAAAGTCATGCTCATCGGTATTCGGTCCGAAACGGATGTCCTTGATGATGGTCTGTTTCGCCTTGCTTTTGATTTCCTTCTGTTTTTTCTTCTGTTCGTAAAGGAATTTACTGTAGTCGATAATACGGCAAACCGGTGGTGTGGCGTTCGGGGAAATTTCAACCAGATCTAAATCCAGTTCTTCTGCCAATTTGAGTGCTTCAGCCAGCGGATAGATATTGGTCTCAATATTATCTCCGGTTAAGCGTACCTCCGGGGAGGTGATAAAATTATTAATCTTGTGTTCTGCTTCTTTTTTTTTGAAGGGCAAGCGTGGCCCCCTGTAAAATCCTGCTTTTTTTAATGCCAAATTTGAAAAGTTTTAATGAAAAAATTGTTTTAACTAGAGCGGTTAATTTCGGGATGAACGATAATATAGCTTTTTATGCCCATATATCCAAACCCGTAGTTGAAATGATGAATTATACATGATTTTATGACGCTGATATGCACTTAGGCGTATTTAGACCTGGGAGAATCAGTTGAGCTAAAACTGGTTACTATTTAACCTGTGGTGATTTGATTTGCTGCCTTGTTTTCAATCCTCAGTGCTTCAGAGGTGATCAGTATAAAACCGGATATAAGGAGCAAAATAGCCAAAACCCGGAGGATCTTTTCCGTGTTTTTGGTGTTAACCATCCTGTCAGGGCAGGTAAATCTGCTGATCCCTGTCACTTTTCTCCGTTCGTTTCTGCGCCATAGCGCAAAGAGGAAAATGAAGGTGCCAAAAACTAGCAGTAAGATGCCGCTAACCAGCGGTATTGTAGTGAAATTGAATGTCTCTTGTGTTTCTATCATATAAAATAGACCAACAGGTAGCAAAAAAGTTTAAAATAATATTTTTTTGGCTGTTATACCGATTGTCTTAAAGGAAATCCTGACTCTATTTCTACAAATTCTAATTGCCTTCTTATCAATTTTTTTTGGTTGAGTCTTCTAAAAAAATAAATACGAAGATTAACTTAACTATCTAACTGTTTGAAGAGCCTTATCAAGTATATCATCGTGTCCATTAACGAAATTACCGGGATCTGTGGTAACCTGAAGGTCTGGTGGAAAACCAATACCTTCATACATTTTTCCATCTATATATTTAAATGCTGCAGAGGATGTATAAACAGATAAGACACCATGTATTTCGAATGATCCATCATTGTAAACTCCATAATTTGTGATCGGTCCTGTAGCTCCCCAGGTTTGTTCCCCAATTGTGCTGACATTGGGTAGACAGCGAAGCGCCATTGCCGCAGCTTCTGCTAATGAGACCGTGAAATGATCGGTAAGGACAATAATTGGTATGGCAAGTGATCTGCCATCCTGGTCAGGATTGATGGAAGCACTAATCCAAGGTGTATAATTTTTTCTTCCGCTACCATTTTTATATCGTGTATAGCCGAAATTCAATCGTTTGTCAATGAAATGACCAACAAAGAAATTTAAGTCCTCAATGTTTCCCCCCGGATTATTCCTGACATCAACAACAACAGCCGTTAAAAGTGATTTTTTTGATTTCAGAAGATTAAAAAAATAGGATAATGTTTCGGCAGCGCTGTTCTTTTCCTGGGATGTAAAAGCTTCTTTCAGCGAAAATAAATTACAATTAAAGTACAGGATTTGATTATTAATCAGGCCACTGGTTACCTGCAATCTTTTGTTATCGCTGGTTATGAAATAACCTGTTTTAAAGCCTTTATCCAGGTAACCCGTATCTATTGCAAAGTAATTGTATGGTGTATGAAACTGCTTTGCCGCTACTTTTCTGGTAGCAGCAGGATTAATATAGCGGCCCGATAGCCCCATTAAATTGAAGTTTATAGTGTAATGACCATCTGTTAAGCCTTGAGTGATTGACTCAAAGTAGTTAAAGGCAGTATTTAAATCATCGTTATTGTTTGTTTTTAGGTTGGCAAATAAGGGCTGATATTTTTTGTACACATTATCCCAATTGGTCGTATCAATATCCCAGTAAACATAATTGGTACTCATTTGCGTCCAGTAGCTTTTAAAAATAGCATCAAAACTTTGCAGATTATTAGTCGGGGTCGAGACATCCATCTCTTTCCTGCAGCTTGATTCGGCAAATAATAGAGATAAAATTAAAACCAACCTGATTATGCGATTCCTAATCATTTTCTTTTAGCTAAGTTATAGGTAATTCCTAAAGAGACCGTTATGGTTTGGTTATAACTGCTCATATCATAAGCTGGATTATTTTTTTGCCGGTTAGAAATTGCGTAAAAATATCTGCCTGCAATAAATCCATCCAACTGTTGAAAGAAGTTAAATTGTAGCCCTAAACCGCCTGCATAACCAAAATCGAATCGTTGATCTTTTTGCTTATCAAAGCTATAGTTCTGGCTGTAGGGAACTAAGTTAAATTCCTGACCATGCTGATTTTTATCGCTGTTTACTGAGAATATATCCGGCACGGTGCCGTTAATTTTGCTATTTACCCAATAACCACCAAAGATACCGGCGTCCAAAAAAAACTTCAATCTTTTTCCGATAACCGCATGCAAGGTTACTGGAATCTGTAAATACTTATTGCTATGATCTGTATAAATGCCCGCCAGTGAGTCTGTTCGGCTAACGCTGTAATTCTTTTCAATAAGGCCTGGCATTGTTTCAATAGCTATTATATGACCTAATCTAAATTGAATTCTTGAAGCAAAATAGTAACCGTTTTTGGCATCAACACGTGTTGAAACTTGACTGGGGCCATTCGTTTTTAGAAAGTTACGGCTGACTCCTGCTTCAAAGCCCAACAATTGCTGGGCTTTTGAAGTAAGAGAAAATGATATTAATAATACAACCGTAATACCTTTGGATAGCCTCATTAGCCAGATTCTAGAATAACTTAATTGTACACATCATGGATCTAATCGATTATTCTTTTTGAAATAAAACTGGTCTATCCTAGTTTTAGATGTGACAAAAATAAAAAACAGCCTTTTGAACACATGAAATTCAAAAATCACGGTTTATAATTTTTGGTTAATTGTTAACCAGGTTGGCCACAAAACTCTTCACGATCAGCGAAGATGGAGCGCCATTATTGGGCACTACATTAAAGGAAACCCTTACAGCGACCTGCGTATTATTAACGGGTAAACTATGCTCCGCCAAATATTGTAAAGTAACTGACGATCCGGTATAAACGGAAAGTGAGCCAATGTTTTCATGTGTAGCATTAGCATTAAAGTTATAACCGGTGTTTGGGTTTATCATGACCACCTGATAGGTTAAATTTTGAATGCTGGCGCCTGTTGCACTTGAATTAATAACAGATGTGTTTTGTTGAACTAAGCTATTAAAAATTGACGAGTTAACGGTATACTGTATGGAGTATTGGTTGTAAGGGACATTTTGACCACCTTCATTTACCAAAACCGATTGTCTGGTTGTGTGGACGTTTACAGTTGGTCTTGCACTCAAATTAAATACGCCAAGCGCATGACCAATTAATGGAACTGGCGCACCTATTGTATTTGCAACACTTTGACCGGGAAACACCAGGCTGTTAGGAACTAATGGCTGGCTTCCTGATAATGTTCCGTTTAGTGATATGGTCGAATTCATTTTCAAATCTACTTCCTGCGAGTTGTTACTGTTTCCACCGAAGATACCGCTTAGAAAGCCCGTTACGTTACCGGCTAAACCGCCGGCTGCTGCGCCACCTAAACCTGACAAAAATGTTCCCGATGCTGCGCCAGCTGTCGCAACGGTTCCGTAAATTTCTGCCGCTCCGACAATACCATTGATCAACGTACCTGCCAAATCGAAGCCGCTTGAGGGTTGAGTAATATTACCGTTCAAAGTACCTACATTGGTTCCGTTCAATGCTATCTGAGAAATGTTTACTGTCTTTGAATTCCACGTAAATCCTAAATGCGGATAAGTAGTATCTGCAAATGCAGGATCATAGCCTATTTCATATTGCATAGAATACCAGCCTCCGCCTACAGCTACACCCTGATTATTTGTTTTTACAAAAGATGGTGTGCTTATACTAGGATCAACAATGTCAACCCCATCAAAATTCAACATTTTAGACGATGTGCTATTATCTGAGTAAGTGCTTAAACCATGTTCTATGCTGGAGCTGTTTCCAAACAGTCCTGTAGGTATATAAAGATAATACCTTATTATGCCGCGATAGCGGTTATAAAGGGCAAAATATAATCCGCCAGCCGGTTGATTTGCAGCTGTTGCAATGACATTAGGATTAAACGTGTTATAAACCAGCTCCCATCCATCATTACTTTTATAATCACTCACCAATGACGGGTCGATGTAATTACCGGATTGACTCTGCCATGGAAGCGAAACTACCGGAGATGATCCTGCGACCGGCATGTTTGAAGCGGTTTCCCAGTTAAAATAATAATTGGGTACATCTTTTGTCGTAGATTTTACTGTAATGCTTTTGGTCAGGTTATCTTTATGGCAACCTGAAAAAACAAATAAAGAAATTAGAAAAGCAATTGCTTTGTAAGAAGGGGCTTTTTTCATTGGATGTGATTTGATTTAAATGCTGAACTGAATATTCATCCAATGGTAGTTATCAAATGTTAATTGATAATGATCAAATAGTTAACTCTGTTTTTGATTTAACCAGGCATCAAATGCATTTTAGAACTTATTGTTAAATCACCTGAATAATAAAATCAGTAACTGGGTATGCCTGGTAGTTTTATACGCCTTCACTACCTGTCAGCTATGCCGTCTGAAAGGAAGCAAGTACCTCTTTCTGATTATGATTCTTTTGCATCAAAGTAAGCATCGCAATAAAATGTTAACTATTCCAATAAAATCCATTAAACTAACTATTTCGTGATTAATATCAGATGATGATTTAATACATTTATGGAGTTTTTTTCGTCGTTGTTTGAAACAATAGATAACGTAAAATTGACTGAAGCAATTAAATAGATCATATCAATATGTTAGAATTTTTAAAGCAACCCTGGCCCTGGTACGTCGCCGGTCCGCTAATTGGGTTAACCGTACCGGCACTTTTGATACTCGGCAATAAGTCGTTTGGCATCAGCGCTTCTTTAAGGCATATCTGTGCGGCCTGTCTGCCTGCGAACATCTCTTTTTTTAAATACGATTGGAAAAAAGAAGCATGGAATTTGTTTTTTGTATTTGGGATTTTAATAGGTGGTGCCATTGCGATGGGCATTCTTTCTAACCCAAATCCTGTTGTTGTTAACCCAAAACTGGCCACTGAGTTAGCAGGTTACGGCATTACCAATTATGATAACTTAATCCCACTAGACATTATGAATTGGCCAGCTTTACTTACGTTGAAAGGTTTTCTGCTTATGGTAGTTGGTGGATTTTTGGTGGGTTTTGGCACCCGGTATGCTGGTGGCTGTACCAGCGGACACGCCATTATGGGCTTGTCTAATTTGCAATGGCCATCATTAATAGCCACCATTTGTTTTATGATTGGCGGCTTCATTATGGCCAATTTAATTTTACCTCACATTTTAGCCCTCTAAAAATCATCATGGTACAACATAAAAACACAGATTTTGAAACCCAGACTTTAGATGCGGTGTGCGTAAACGAAGGTCAATTAACACCCAAATGGTACCACAACATCAAATACCTGGTTGTGGGGGTATTGTTCGGTATTGTCTTCGTTAAATCAGAAGTGGTAAGCTGGTTCCGGATCCAGGAGATGTTTCGCTTGCAATCGTTTCACATGTATGGCATTATTGGAAGTGCCATAGTGGTAGGGATGATCTCTGTTTGGCTGATCAAAAAATTCAATATTAAAACCATTTATGGTGAAAGTATCGAATTTCATCCGAAGACTTTCAATAAAGGCCAGGTATATGGCGGCTTGCTATTCGGCCTGGGCTGGGCAATTACAGGAGCCTGTCCGGGGCCACTTTTTGCACAAATTGGCACGGGTGCAACGGTTATTTTTGTTACACTTTTAAGTGCTATTGCAGGTACCTGGGTGTATGGACTACTCAGAGACAGGTTGCCGCATTAATTTATCTATGTGATAAGAAACAGGTTATTACTTATGTACATAATTGCCTAACCTTTCAATTCTTTATTGATGTAGATCTTCCTAAGTGTAAATCCCAAGCCGTTGCATTAGCTAAGTTTAGTAAAGAGATTTCACCAAGCTGATACAGGAAAATCCGAAACGGTTTATCGATGAGATCGCAGGTTAATGGCTTTGGCTAAACGGCTGCGGTTACCAGCTTTGGTTCAAATTACAACGTATTTATAAATGCGATTCTTGTATTATTTTTGAATAGTTAGCGATTTAACCAGAAAGAAGCCTGTCCGAAAAATCGAACAGGCCATTTTTAATTCACCTGTTGGGAAATGAAATCCTGCTGTCTGGATCCATCATGACTATCATGCCATACCGGTAATAAACTTTAATAAGAAACGAGCGTAGTAACGCTGGATGCCGCCAGGTTTATGCCAAAACTACCGCCTGATACAGCGAAGTTATTTGAGCTAAGATTGGCCGAGCTGGTTGTGAAATAGCGGTTAAATCCGCCCACTGTTATTCCAGAATAACTGAAAGTTTGATTGGTGACTGATGGATTTTGGTTTACAATAACCAATACTAGTTTTGTACCACTTTTATAAGCAGTAACATAAACACCTGTACTAGGGTTTGATGTACAGCTGATTTTGGTATATCCAGGGCGAACATACCTGGCGTAGTGTGCCATGATGTAGCCAACTTTTTGAATATTGCCGCTTTCACTGATTGGACCGTAACTTCTTCTGATGTACCACCATACATAAGCACTCCATCCGGAATTCATACAGTCGTGTATTTCTTTGGCAGCAGTCATGGCATTTGACCAGTCGTCTCCACTGATATTTGAATTGGTATAATGCTCCGTCATCCATACGGGTTTACCAACGTTGCCCAGGTTGTAAGGGGTCTTACCATATATATGTCCGCAAACGAAGCTGGTTTTAGATTTTGCTGTGGCATTGCTTAGGTAAGTGTTAATGTAGGTTTGATTCATCTGGAAGGGTTCAGGTGCCATAATCGGGGCACCACAATTGCTGCCCTGGGCAGCAACAAAGTCTGCTACTTCCGGAGCGGTGAGTTCCATAGATTCGTAATTAACTTTGTAATCTGGTTCATTTGTAGGACTAATCGCAGCAAGCCCGCCAACTGCGCTGTTAAATGCACTTAAATGTGCAGCATAATTTGCGTAAGATGCTGTTTTTATTTTGCCACCTACAATACTCCCATTGGTCTTCATTGATGCAGGTGCTGACCAGGCGGAGGCAATCGCTGAGCCGCCGAACGACTTGCAGGCATCTATGGTCGCTTTTTCAGCGGCAAATTCTGAACTGGAATTGGGAACCCGAACCCGGACGATGCTAAGTCCGATACCACTTGTAGGTGAGAACGCGGTATTTCTTTGAGTGCTTGTCAGGTCGCCCGTCCAGGCAACGATATTTGCTCCGCCAAAACCCTTGATGGTTTGTTGAACAGTTGAAGCATCAATTTGTGCTATGCCCTGAACCGCCAAAGCAGCTGTGGCTCCACCCAGGGAGTCAGGTTTCATAGCGGCTAATGTTTGCTGAGTTAATTTTGGATCTGAAGTGTTGATCTCGTTTTTAGAACAGCCCGCAAACAATAGCGCTGATGCGAGCGCGCATAATAGTGTTTTTTTCATAATTATTCGGTTAGATGTTTAATTGTCAATTTTAAGCAACCTGACGATTTTTAAATGCGTCAAATAGTTTTTTTTCAGGAAGAGATGTTGAAAAAAGCAATTATAACAGGTTTTATATTATGATTAGTTTTAATCCTGCAGCCGCTCAAAAAAGGCTTAGCATATAAACTATCCTGGCAATTATAAAGATCAGAAGTCTGATAAAAGCTGCAGTCAGTTGGGTTTTATAAACATGCTGCAGCTAATATTATGCTGGTGGTTAAATTTATCGGGGTTACTTTTTAGACTCAAAACCATACAAACCATTTTGGTAGAGGTATGATGCCATCTGGTAATTGGATATAGCCTCATTAATCAATTTCTGATCTGCTGGTATGGCTACAGCGCTTCCGGTAGTAAAATCGGGCTTGTAGGTACTTGCTTTTTTATTCGGATCGAGAATAACCAACGTATTGTTTTTAATGTAGCCCAGGCTTTGGTAGGTGCTTATAAATGCCCTTTCTTCGTTATCTTTCATTTTAAATACATCCTGACCGAAAAACTTACTGTCGTAAGTGAAATTCAGGTAACCCAAAATGGTTGGGCCAATATCAATCTGTGCGGTTAGTTTCTCGAATTTGCCTGGTGCAATATGCCCTGGACTATAAAAAATCATTGGGATATGGTATTTATCTACCGGTAATTCTACTTTACCTGCGCTCGAAGCACAGTGATCGGCTACAATTACGAATAGGGTGTTTGAAAACCAGGGTTTCTGTTTTGCTTCTCGTATAAACTTACCTATAGCGTAATCGGTGTATTTAACTGCGCCTTCTCTGCCGGTGTGTGATGGAATATCAATCCTTCCCCCGGGATAAGTGTATGGACGGTGGTTCGAAACCGTCATAATCTGTGCGAAGAAGGGTTTATTGTCTTTATAATCTTTATCCAGTTCGCGTAACGAAAGCGTAAATAAATCTTCATCGGCAACACCCCAGATATTTGAATAATGGATCTCTGAATCCTGAAGTGCACTTCTATCCGTTACCTGATAACCGTTGTTTGAAAAGAACTCATTCATATTATCGAAATATCCATAACCACCATAAATAAACCTGCTGTTGTAGCCTTTAGAACGAAATATGCTACCTAAAGTGAACAGGTTTTTATTATCAGGACGTTTAACGATCGATTGCCCAGGGGTAGGCGGGATGCAAAGTGAAAGTGCTTCCAAACCACGCACCGTGCGCGTTCCCGAAGCGTATAGATTGTTAAATAGCAAACCTTCTTTTGCCAGCGAATCCAGCTGTGGGGTGATGTGCTGTGTATTGCCAAAAGTACCTAAAAACTCAGCGCTTAAACTTTCTACACTGATCAGTACCACATTCATCTTATTCTCGGTACCCGAATTATTGATGGTTCTGGAGGTATTTTTAAATTTCCCCTCTGCAGTAGAATCTTGTTGCAATAAACGACTCAGAATAGCTTCTGCATTTTTAATCGGTAGTGTTTTATAGAAAGTATTATAATCCAGTTGATTGTTCCAGAAGGCAAATCCAAAATCGTACATGCCATTACCCGAAAGCTCATTTACATATTGATTTTTGCTGTAATATTTCCATTTATGGCTTACCCCAAAATAAGTAAGCACAGGCAGGCACAAAAGAATCAAGGCAATTATGGTTCGTTTGCCGAAACTGGTCTTATTGGTGGTAGATGTTGTGATAGATTTTCTTAAAAGATAAACGATTAGTGTCGTAATGATCACCAAACCTACCATAATGCTGTTGATCGGGTACGATTGACGGATATTCCCAATAACTTCTGTGGTATACACCAGGTAATCGACCGCGATAAAGTTATAACGGACCGAAAATTCTTCCCAGAAAAACCATTCTGAGATGGCATTGAAAATAAGGGTAAAAACAACAAAGAAAAAGTAGATGAACAACAATATCCTGTTGAATTTGCTGGTGTACCATTTGGAAGGGAGTATCCATAAGTAAATTACAATTGGAATTACCGCAAAAGACGCAGCCGCAAGGTCGTAAAATAGACCAACAACCAGAATTTTAAGGAGATTCAAGATCGACCAATCAACAGCAGATGCACTGTAAATTAATAGGGCCACTCTAGTAATCAATGAAATGCCGCACAATAGTGCGACAACTAAAAAGACTGGTCCAAACCTGTGGTTTAGTACCCTATTTGTTTTTTCTTTAATGCTCATAATTAATGATGGATCCAAAGCTTGAATTTTACTTGCCCGGTATTAAGTAATTTGGCGAAGGTAGTTTTCAATTCTGAAGAAATCCTGAAGGTTTGGTTAGGCTTAAAGGTATTATTAAAGTATTATACTTAATAATTTATTAATCTTATTTTAATCTGGGGTATGATCCAGGGAAATCGCTTTTAACATTTCTCTGATAATTCTTCTTCTTTCTGCGCATGCCTAAGCGTTATGTTTGGCACGGAAGCACGAAAAATACGGAAAGACTTTAATTTCCTCCGTGATTTCTGTGTTTCCGTGGCTAATTAATTTCTGCACATGTTTTAAAAGCAATTTCCCTTGGGTATGCTCAATTACCACGCTACTTTCTATTGTTAACTTATTCCTATAATACAGGCATAAAAGCGTAACCGTTACGATGGACTTTCGATGCACTTAAGCCGGGGTTTCGTCGGACTTATGACAATTGTATCCGAATAAAAGCCGGCTTAAGTCAGAAATAAATACAGCTTATTTGTTTATTAATCAGTAATTTACTATGTTGTATAGCCTAAGCTAATGCAATCATGGGAAAAATAGAAAACGGAATTAATGGCGGCTTCACCGGGACAGTAGGTGCCGTGACCGGTTATTACCTGAACGGGAAATGGGTCATCAGGAGCAAACGCAAAAAATCCATCACAAACAAAACCGGTAGTGCTGATCAAAAGGCCAGCAGATCCCGTTTTACCATGATGCAGACCTTCTTAAGCCCTATGGTTGGTTTTATAAGGATCGGCTTTAACCTGGAATCGAAAAAACGCATGATGACCGCCCATAATGTTGCAAAATCGTATAATATGCTAAATGCACAAAATATTGCCGGCGAAATCGACTATGCCTCGATACGTTTAAGCTTTGGAAATGCCAGCGGAGCCGAAGGTGTTCAACTGGAGCAGGATGATGCAGGCGTATATTTCAGCTGGATTGATAATTCAAATGGCAATAATACAAGGAAATATGATCAGGTAATGCTGATGGCGTATGATGTGGACAATAAAACGGCTGTATTCGAAACAGGCGGTGCCAGGCGATTTAAAGAAAGGGATACCCTGGCGCTACCCTCCTTTTATAAGGGCAGGACCTTCCATACCTGGATTGCTTTCATTGCAGACGATAGAATGGAAATATCGATGAGCAGCTATTGTGGCAGTTTCGTTTTTTAATAGTGGTAATAACCTGAGTTCGATTAATATTTACAGCAATTATCTGCTTTTTATCGTTCTAGGCTAGGCGTCACGTCATGCTGAATTTATTTTACAAGTAGAGATGATGTTTTCAATTGCCTTTTAGCAACTTCGTGGTCAGCATCTTATTTGCAGGAAAGACCCTGAAATGAATCCGATACCTATCGGATCAGGGTGACGACCCGTTTATGCAAAATGTTTATACAGAACAATAAATGAGCATTATTAATCGAACTGAGGTTAATAATTTAATTTATCTGTCAAATTAACACTCAAAACTAAGCCAGTCATAAGCCAGCCTGATGTTCGGTGGTAAGTCATTTGTGCGCCAACCCTTTGTGCAAATTCAATTGCCTCATTTAAGGTGAAATGAGAGATGTGCGGCTCTTTTTGCAAAGCATTTAATACCAATATCTTTGTTCCTTTTATTTTTTCAAAACCTTGCTCCGATATCGTTTAATTTACTGGAATGGTAATCGTATTTTTAATTTTCAGGTTTTAATGATTACTTTATGTTTAACGAAATAATTAACCAATGAAAATTTTAGTCATTGAGGATGAACAGGCTTTATTAGAAAGTATCCTTGCTTATTTTACAGGCGAGGGCAACATTTGCGAGCATGCTTCAGATTTTGCCGCTGCCAATGAAAAAATATCACTTTATAGCTATGATTGTATTCTTTTGGATCTAGGCTTGCCCGGTGGGGAAGGACTGGAACTGTTAACCAAGCTTAAACAACTAAAAAAAAGAGATGGAGTATTAATTATTTCTGCACGCCACTCTTTAGATGATAAATTGATGGGGCTGGATCTTGGTGCAGATGATTACTTGGTTAAGCCTTTTCATTTGTCAGAGCTTAAAGCGCGTGTAAGTGCTATTATCCGCAGAAAAAATTTTGACGGCAACAATATTATTCTTTTCAACGAGATAACCGTTGATGTTTCAGCAATGAAAATTACCGTTAAAGGCAATCAGGCATTCCTCACCAAAAAAGAGTTCGACCTGTTGGTGTATTTTCTTTCTAACCGTAATAAAGTGGTCACTAAAAATGCAATGGCCGAGCATCTTTGGGGCGATGAAATGGACCTGTCGGATGATTTCGACTTTATTTATACTCACGTTAAAAATCTCCGTAAAAAACTGCTCGAAGCCGGAGCAGCAGATTATCTTCGTTCTGTTTATGGGATAGGCTATAAATTTGGCGATATATGAAACTCTCCAACCGTTACAATAAGGCAAATATTTTAACCTCTATCTTTGTATTAATCATTACGGGCATTATTTACTACGTTGTAATCCATTTTATTTTAACCGAAAAATTAGATCGCGATTTAGCTGTTGAAGAAAATGAAATTAACCAGTATGTAAACACTTTCCATAAACTCCCTTTACCTGCAAGCTATCTCGATCAACAGATATCATATAAAACCCTAAACGGAATTAATTCAGAAAGAGAATTTCTAAATACCATTTATTTTAACCCGAAAGAACGTGAAAACGAACCTGGGCGGAGTCTCGTCACCGTTGTACATTTAGATGGTAAAACCATAGCGGTAACCATAACCAAATCGAGGGTAGAATCAGAAAACCTGATTAGGATCATTCTTTTAATAACACTCGGAATTACGGTTGTTTTGCTTTTATCCTTATTGCTGATTAACCGATTTGTACTGAACAGGCTTTGGCGTCCCTTTTATTCTATTTTGAGCCGGATGAAAGCTTTCGAAGTAACCCGAATGGATACTATTGAACAAGAGCCAACTAAAATTGATGAGTTTAACGAGCTTAATAAGTCTGTAAATGCCATGGCCGAAAGGGTAAGGCAAGACTATAAGGAACTAAAAAGTTTTACTGATAATGCCTCGCACGAAATGATGACTCCATTAGCCGTAATTAATTCTAAATTAGATTCTTTGCTGCAAACAGAGTCGTTTACCGAGCAGCAGGGCACATTATTGGAAGATATTTATCATGCCACGGGCAAATTATCAAGATTGCATCAATCGCTATTATTGTTGGCCAAAATTGAAAATAACCTGATTCCCGATTTTCAGCATATCGAACTTAAAGAAATAGTAGAGGCGAAGACTCGCCAGTTTCAAGAGTTATTGGAAAAAGACGGACTGATCCTGACAGAAGATCTTGCCCCGGTTGAGGTTAAAATGAGCCGTTACCTGGCAGATGTTCTGTTGAACAATCTTTTTAGTAATGCGGTACGGCATAATGTAAGTGGTGGGCACATTCATGTTAAACTTGATCAGAAGGGCTTAATCATTTCCAATTCCGGAAACCCAGGTCATCTGCAAACCAAAATCTTCGATCGCTTTTCTAAATCTTTAGATTCTGAAGGCATGGGGCTGGGGTTAGCCATAACCAAACAGATCTGTAACCTTTATGGCTTTTGCATCGGTTATCACGAAGAAAGTGGTGAACATGTTTTTACAGTCTATTTTGGTGGTTAATGTGTTCGTTTTTTACACATCGTCATGCTGAACCTGTTTCACTGTTGTCTGATAAAAATTTGATGTGGTGATGGGTGTTACCACCTGTCATTATCGAATTACTCATTACGAATCTGATTTAAAAAATAGTTTCGTTCACCCATATCTTCAGAATTTCTCCATAATTCGATCATATTTTTGATTAAAAGTTAAACTATGAAAAGGTTTTTAGGAATGCTGTTGATTATGGTAATTTATACCAGTCAAACTTATGCCAATGCCGTTATTCAGTCGATCCAAATTATAGATTCTGTTAAAAATGTTCCTGCAGATTCGTTAGGACGATGGTATGCTGGTAATCCGATCCCGAAAAGAAGGTTTCAGGCAACAGCATTTATTGCACCGGTTTTACTTGCCGGCTACGGTTTTGCAGCTGTTTATGATCATGGTGCGTTAAAACAACTGGATGTAAGTACCAGGGCAGAATTACAGGAAGATCATCCTTTATTTGCGGCCCATGTTGATGATTATCTTCAATTTGCACCTGCTGCTGCGGTGTACGCACTAAATTTATCAGGTATAAAAGGTAAACACAATTTGTTTGATGCTTCGATGTTATATGTTACATCAGCTGCAATTATGGGTATTTCTACCCATTTTGTGAAACAGGGCGTTGGTAGAGAACGGCCTGATGGATCGGGGACAAATTCTTTTCCTTCAGGGCATACCGCTTCTGCATTTATGGCTGCAGAATTTCTGCACCAGGAGTATAAAGATGTTAACCCATGGATAGGTTATGCTGGTTATTTTGTTGCAACGGCTACCGGAACATTGCGGATGTATAATAATAAACACTGGTTTAGTGATGTTGTGGCCGGTGCCGGATTTGGGATTGCTTCCACAAAGATATCTTATCTTGTATATCCATATATCAAAAGCCTTTTTACCACAAAAAAAGATGGGAATTTTACATTTATGCCCTTCCACCAACAAGGTAGCACGGGTTTAATGCTTTCGGGCAGATTTTAATATTGTTCAATATTTTTTGAATTGAAATCATCCAAAAATGAATATAAAGTTGAAATGCCTGATTCTATGCTTGATTACTTTTTGGGTGACTGGTGCTGTGGCGCAAACGGTCTCAAAAAATCTCGATTATTATTTAAAACAAGCTGAATTTACAAGTCCGGTACTTAAGGATTTGCAGAACCAACAACGTTCGGCTGGGATAGATAGTTTAATTGTTCGGGCTACCGGAGGTCCACAGGTTACGGCCAGTTCTGCAGGAATGTATGCGCCAATTGTTCGTAGTTATGGTTATGATGAAGTGCTTACCAATGGACAGGCGTTAGAAGCACTACTTAATGTGAATTATGATCTGCTGAACAAGAAACGTATCAATAACCAGCTTGAGGCCATTAAAATCCAAAACGATTCCATTAAATATGCCGGACAACTGTCACTGTATGATTTGCAAAGATCTATTGCCGATCAGTATATTTTGGCCTATGCCAGCCAAGAACAGGTAGGTTTTAATAGGGAAGTGGTTACGCTGCTCGAACAAGAAGAAGCACTGTTTAAAAAATTAACAAGAAGCAATATTTATAAACAATCAGAATATTTAACTTTTCTGGTTACGCTACAACAACAACAGTTGGTAGTAAAACAGGCCGAACTACAGTTTAAAAATGATTATGCCACATTAAACTATCTGGCGGGCATTACTGATACCACACAGGTTAAGTTAGCTGATCCCCAATTGCAGGTCGCCAGCACCTCAATTGATCATAGCTTTTTTAATAAACGTTTTGATATAGACAGTTTAAAAAACATCAATCAAAAAAACGCGATCAACTTTAACTATAAACCCAAACTTGGAGTGTATGCAAATGGGGGTTATAATTCTTCATTTGTTTTGCAGCCCTATAAAAATTTTGGTGCAAGTATTGGCTTTACTTTTTCAGTTCCCATTTACGATGGTCATCAGAAAAAAATGGAGTACAATAAGCTCCGTCTTTCTTCTAAAACCATATCTGGTTACCGCGATTTTTTTGTTCGACAACAGCAACAGCAGCTAAACCTGATCCGTCAACAGATTAACCAGACTGATGCGCTTTTTCCAAAAATTAACGAGCAGATCCGTTTTAGCAAGGGTTTGATCGAGGTAGATAGCAAATTGATGCATACTGGCGATTTAAAAGTGGCCGATTTTGTTATTGCGATCAACAACTATATGTCCGCTCAAAATTTATTGCGCCAAACGAATATTAACCGTTTAAAACTGATCAATCAATTTAATTACTGGAACCGATAACCATGAATAGCTATCTAAAATTAATGTATAGTGGTATTGCCACTCTGTTTGTTTTTTCGGGATGTAATCATTCTGCCCCGGCAGAAGCAGTAGATGAGCCCTCGCCAATTACACCGGTTCAGGTGACAACTGTTCGAGATAGTTCTCTTTCTGAATATGTAGCGCTTTCGGCGGTTTCGGCCTATCTGGAGAAAAGTTTTGTGAAAGCAAACATCAATGGTTATGTAGAGAGTACCCAGGTTGTATTGGGCAAGCAGGTGGGCAGCCATCAATTGTTGTTTAGTTTAATCACCAAAGAAGCAAAATCTATTGGCAATAGCGTAAATAAACTCGATGCCGGGTTTAAATTTTCTGGTATTTCCAATATCAGGGCCGATCAAGCCGGAACAATTATCCAGGTAAATCATCAAAAGGGGGATTATGTGCAGGATGGAGAAGCTTTGGCTACCATCAGCAACCGCAATAGCCTGGTTTTTCTGCTCGATCTGCCTTACGAATATCATCAGCTGATCACTCAGAATAGAAGCTTAGATATCCTCTTACCGGACGGAACCAAAATAACCGGAACCGTTTCAGGAACAATGCCTGCTGTCGATTCATCGGCACAGACCCAACGTTATATCCTTAAAGTGGGGCGAGGTAAAGATATGCCCGAAGGTTTGATTGCGAAAGTGAGGTTGACGAAAGTAAAACATCTACAGGCCCAGGTATTGCCAAAATCGGCGGTATTGGCCAACGAAACCGAAGATGAGTTTTGGGTGATGAAACTCATCAACGATTCAACAGCAGTAAAGATCAACGTGAAAAAAGGCATCGAAAACCAAAATACAATAGAAGTGCTCGATCCTAAATTTTCAAAAACAGACCGGATCATTACAGCTGGAAACTATGGAATAGCTGATACCGCCAAAGTTAAAATCCAGAAATAGCCCATGAACAAGTTTTTCATTTCCCATAAAAACCCAATCCTGGCAGTATTGCTTATTATACTGGTTGGTGGAGTATATGCTTTCAGTGAGCTAAAAACAGGGCTTTTTCCAGAAATTACTTTTCCAAAGATTAAGATTATTGCCGATGCAGAATTACAGCCGGTTGATAAGATGGTGGTTACCGTAACACGGCCTTTAGAAAATGCGGTAAAACAAGTGCCCGATCTTCAGTTGGTTAGGAGTACCACCAGTAGGGGCAGTTGCGAACTTTCTGCATTTATGAACCCCGGTGCCGATATCGATCTAAGTCAGCAGCGGATAGAATCGCAGATTGCCAAAATTAGCGCTTCATTGCCAGCTGGGGTTAATATTTCGGTAGAGAAGATGAATCCGTCTATCCTTCCGGTAAGTGGCTACAGCTTAGAAAGTCACAATTATTCGTCTGTTGAACTGAAAAAAATTGCCACCTATACCGTAAAACCCTTTCTTTCGCAAGTTGATGGCGTTTCTGAGATCCGGGTAATTGGCGGCAAAAGCAAAGAATACTGGCTGGAGCTTGATGTACAGAAAATGCAGACACTAGGTATCGCCCCAGATCAGATCAGCAATGCACTCAGCCAAACCAATTTTATAAAATCTAACGGCTACCTCACCGATCACAATTATCTCTACCTATCTGTAACCGATGCTACTGTAAAAAACAAAAGCGATCTGGAAAATCTGGTATTGAGCAGAAAGGGCAACCGGAATATTAAGGTAATGGATGTTGCCAAGGTAAATATTCAGCAAAGTGTAGAATATACCCGCATCAATGCTAACGGAAAAGATGGAATCCTGATTGCAGTAATCAAACAACCTAATGCCAACCTGGTCGATCTTTCTAACGAAATGTTTACCAAAGTAGAACAATTGAAACGCATTCTACCAGCTGGTGTAAGCATTAAACCTTATTATGTACAGGCCGATTTTGTAAACGAATCGGTAAAAAGTGTAGGCGATAGCTTATTAATTGGTTTGGCATTGGCCATTTTGGTGGCTATTATTTTTCTAAGATCGTTCAAGGCAAGCATTACCATTTTAATTACCATCCCGGTTACACTTTGTTTAACCATAATTGTGCTCTATTTTATTGGGTATTCGCTCAATATCATGACCCTTGGTGCCATTGCTGCGGCCATAGGATTAATTATAGATGATGCTATAGTGGTGGTAGAGCAGATCCACCGCTCACATGAAGAACACCCCGAAGAGCTTAGCATGAGGTTATTGAGCAAGGCGGTGACTTATCTTTTTCCGGCCATGCTGGGTTCTTCTATCAGTACCATTGTGATATTCGTTCCCTTTGTACTGATGACGGGTGTTGCAGGTTCTTATTTTCAGGTGATGACCAATACCATGATCATTACCCTGGTCTGCTCGTTCTTTGTTACCTGGATTGGTTTACCTGTGATTTATCTTTTGCTTACCCGCAAAGGAGGTAGCTACGCATCATCGGGCAAAAAAGTAGTGGTAAATGAGGTTAAATCGCAAAACTGGGTGCGCTATTTTATACAAAGACCTTATATCTCGATCATGTTTATGTTCGGGTTGATTGTATCGATTGTGCTCGTTTTCCCACGTTTAGAAACCGGGTTCCTCCCCGAAATGGACGAAGGGAGTATTGTATTGGATTATGCTTCGCCTCCAGGTACTTCGCTCGAAGAAACCGATAGAATGCTTAAAGAAGTAGAAAAGGAAATTGTTAAAATTCCAGATGTTCAGGCGTATTCGCGAAGAACAGGAACGCAGATGGGCTTTTTTATTACGGAACCCAATACCGGCGATTACCTGATCCAGCTGAAACATAACAGAACAAAAAGCACCGAACAGGTGATCTCTGAAATACGTTCACATATCGAAAATACACAACCTGCATTGGTAATTGATTTCGGGCAGGTAATTGGCGATATGCTGGGCGATTTAATGAGTTCTACACAGCCAATCGAGGTGAAAATTTTTGGCAACGACCAGGAAAAACTACAGGGTTTATCTAAAAAGGTAGCCGATCTGGTTTCGCATGTAGGTGGTACAGCCGATGTGTTTGACGGCATTGTACGCTCAGGGCCAACAGTAAATATCCAGCCCAATTTTACTATGCTGGCGCAATATGGTGTTAGTCCGGTGTCCTTTCAATCGCAGCTTCAAACCGCCATGCAGGGAACCTTAATTGGCAATTTATACGATAAACAACAGCTTTCGCCCATTCGTATGGTTTATCCCGGAAGCAGAACTTTTAGCGTGGCCGATATCAACAAGCTTAAAATTTTCTTACCCGATGGAACAGCAGTGCCCATTCAGCAAATGGCGAAGGTTGATCTTAAAGCTGGAATTGCCGAAGTAGCAAGAGAAAACCTGCAAACCATTGGGGTAGTTACCTCAAGGCTCGATAACCGGGATCTTGGAAGTGTAATGAAAGATCTTCAGAAAGCCGTAAATACTAACGTAAACCTGCCGTCAGGTTATCATATCGAATATGGCGGTGCATATAAAGAACAGCAGCAATCGTTCTCCGAACTGCTCACCATTCTTATCGCATCGAGTTTGTTGGTGTTTAGTGTAATCTTATTTCTATTTAAAGATTTTAAAATTGCCTTTCTCATTTTATTAATCTCGGTGCTGGGCATTTCCGGGAGTTATTTGGCCTTGTTTTTAACCCATACCCCCTTAAACGTAGGAAGTTACACAGGGTTAATTATGATTGTGGGCATCATTGGCGAGAATGCCATATTTACTTTTTTACAGTTTAAAGAATCCCTTGCCAAACAAAGTGTTGATGATGCCATAACCTTTGCTATTTCTACCCGGTTACGACCAAAATTAATGACCGCACTTGGGGCAATTATCGCCTTAATGCCTTTGGCTTTAGGCATCGGAGCTGGTGCACAGCTGCATCAACCATTGGCCATTGCTGTTATTGGTGGTTTTATAGTAGCCATGCCTTTATTGCTCATTGCTTTGCCAAGCTTGATCAGGGGAATTTATAAATAGTAAAGAGAAACATACGCCTCCTAATTTTGGAGGGGTAGGGGGCAATTAGTTTATGCATTTTCATTTGAAAACGAACGTTTATACCTCCGTGGATGCTGAAGCCCCGTTATGCATTTCAATCTTTTTATTGCAAATTTTACACGAATGGAAGGTGATTATGTTTATGCAATAAAAAGGATTTCCATTACTACCGGGTTTATTGCTGAATGGCGCTGTGGTATTTAGTACCACTTTATTTATAATAGTTGATGAGAAAGTTGTGGGCGTATCCAACTCCCCTCCTTATTTTCAAGGAGGGGCTGGGGGTGGTCTGCAATTAGTTCGTGCATTTTTTTGTCTTAAAATGAACATACATACCTCCGTGGGTGTTGCAGCCCCGTTATGCATTTCAATCTTTTTATTGCAAATTTTACACGAATAGAAGGTGATTATGTTCATGCAATAAAAAGGATTTCCATTACTACCGGGTTTATTGCTGAATGGGGCTGTGGTATTTAGTACCACTTTATTTATAATAGTTGATGTTGATTTTATCAGAAAGTTGTGGGCGTATCATCCAACTCCCCTCCTTATTTTCAAGGAGGGGCTGGGGGTGGTCTGCAATTAATTCGTGCATTTTTTTGTCTGAAAATGAACATGCATACCTCCGTGGATGCTGAAGCCCCGTTATGCATTTCAATCTTTTTATTGCAAATTTTACACGAATGGAAGGTGATTATGTTCATGCAATAAAAAGGATTTCCATTACTACCGGGTTTAAGAACAGAGTGCAGTTCCTGGATAAAAAGGAAGCTATTATGTCCTTTGCATCATTCCCGTGTATGCGGAAATCTTAATGGAAGCAATAAAATAAAAGCACAACAGGAAAATAAAGTGTGTTGGAAATGGAATTTTATTTACTAATATTTTTAGTAATTTTGTTGTAAGATTGAGTTATGAAACTAAAAGGCTCAAGATTGCATAACAAAACTAAAATTATTATGAAAGAGTTAATTGAACTAATAAAACGCTATTTGTTGAAAGAGGCTGCAACTTTAAATCAAATTACTGATAAACCAAGAAAACCTAAGAAGAAGTAACACCCGAAGAATTTTTAGAGCTTGAAGAGAGAATTACAGATGGCGAACCTAAGCAATTGGAGCGTCTGCAGATTAAAGATCCTATGGAAGGGATTAACGCTGCCTATGAACAGTTTCAGTCGTTAAAGGATAGGATGGATGTGTTTGCGAAGAAAGTTATTGAATATTACAAACTTGAAAAGGATAGATTCCAATGATCATATGCATATGTGGGGTTTTTATTAAATTTGATTTTATCAAGCTGATGGATAAATGAAGCTAGGATAAAAATTTACTTAATGATATTGCAGCGTGCTTTGTAAAGTGTAATTTAAAGTTGGTTAACTACTATTTATAAAACTGAACAGATTTTAATCAAAGCTAAGTTTAATTTAAAATAAGAAAAATATGGAAGAAGTAAGCTTAACTTCGGATGAGAAAGAATTCGATTATGCATTTAAGTTTAAAGGTGGAATTAGAAAGGATTTTGAAGCGCCGATGGTCTTAAAAGGGGTCCAAAATGTGATTGATGTTTTAAGAAAATTAAAACCGGTTCTTCCAGAAGTTAATATTAATATCGTGAATGATACTACTTTTGGCGCATATGCAACTAAGGTGGATATGAAATATTTTATCGGAATAAATTATGGAACATATATGCTTTTGTTTGCACTCTTTTGCAGGATGTTGGGAAATAAAGCTATATTATCTAATGTTGGGAACTTTATCAATGAAGTTGATCAAGAAAAATTATTTAATATTCACATCCTTGATATTAATCTTTTGGCAGCGATTTCGGAACCAGTTATTCCTGTAGACAGTACAAGGAAAGCACTTGCTTCTTGGTTAGCCAATAAAGCGTTGCACACCATAACGATACATGAGTATGCACATATTATAAATGGGCATTGTGATCTTATGTTGAATATTAATAGTAATGGTATAATAACTGAAAATTTACGGCATAATTCTATTGTTTCATCTGAAGATATGATGTTGAGCCAAACTCTTGAATTTGATGCAGATGCTTATTCTACACTAAAAGGTTTAACGTTGTTAAATATAGAGTGGAATCAAAAGGCTTTTGTAGATGAGCTCAATAGCGTATTCAAATCCTTTTATGATATGCTTTATATGTGGTCTTTTGCTAATTACTCGATTTGGAAGTTATTTGGAGTTGGTAATTACGATCTTGATAGGCTAAGTACCTATTCACACCCGCCACCAAGTATAAGGCAAAGATTAGCTTTAGATCTCATATCTACTATTTACCTAGACTCAAACAAATGTGATGAAGTAGTTGGTGCATGCCTAAATGCTGCTTTTGAAGCGGATCGATCATTTGAAAAATTATCACAAACAGTAGAAACTTTAGAAGGCTGGAAGATGAATCAAGATCCTAGGTGTGAAGAACATATGAAAAGTTTAAGGGAAAATTGGAAAAATGTAAGGCCATTATTAGTGACTTACTCCATCAATGGCCTGGCACCAATACAAGAATAATGTCAATATCAAGCATTTGAAGGATATATTATTGATCTATTAATATAAGTTGTTAATATTTTTCTTATCTTTATAGTGCAACCAACGTTGGAGAAATCCAGCCATTTTAATTATTTATTATAAGCCCAGGCATACTGGTGAAAGTCTAGCATCACTTCGGTTTTCCGACGTTGGTTGCAGTGACCTGGGCGCGTATTTAACTTTTTTCAAAATGCAACCAACGAAAAATCAAATTGCTTTAGCTGAGCTTAAGTTCAGTTATCAAGCGCTCAAACGGCCTTTAGAAGTAAGTAAGGCTAAGTTTTCTTTTAAATTTTTAAAACGTATCAGCGGTAAACCATTGTCCAATCATGAAAACGAACGGTATGTGTTATTTGTAAATGAAAAACGGCATGTTTTTTCTTGGTACAAATTTCAAGACTTTGGGAAAGCGGGTAACTATATACAACAAGTAATAGGTTTAGCACTAGCGTGTAATGCTTATGGTATAGTCATTTTGAAATACAATAACGAAAGACCTCTTTTTATAGATTCTGTTGATGAACTCTTTGTAAGCACTTGTTTTGATACCTGCGAAAAAGTGAAAATTGATATTATAGATTATATAATTTGTAACCCGAAAACATATTTGAGTTATAGAAAACAATACCTTAAAGATTAAAATACAAGGGTTGTTTCAATTAAATCGAAACAGCCCTTGTATAAAATTAGATGCCAAATAAATGTGCTCTTTTCGTTTTACTATAAATGGACCAATGACTCAGTTTATAAGCTAATTTATAATCATAAATTATAAATTTCTGGAATTTATAGAGAACAAAAGAAAACTTTTGCAGTGTTGTTCTTAATAATAATTTCCCAAAATCAATTCTTATTCTATTATCATTAAAGGAAGTTGGACTAAGATTGATCATATCTTAACCATTCTTGTGCATTTGCAGGCTCTAATCTAGATATCAATTTCTTCTGTAATTTAACTGTTTACAGTAATAACTGAAAGCATTAACAAGAGGTTAAGGCAAAGGTTTAGTTTTGTCAAAATAAAGCAGCTATATAAAATTAGTCAATCGTTTGCGCTGATATTTATGTTGTAATGCTCATTTGCTTGTTCTACTTTTAAAAATACAAAACCAAAAAAACACAAATGGAACGTAGAGAATTTATCAAAAATGGTGCATTTACGGCTGCGGGTTTAACCATCCTGCCAACCGGAAGTTTATTTGCATCATCAGACAGTGGAAAAGTAAGATTAGGTTATATTGGGGTAGGTGCACGTGGCATGAGCCATATTTCTGAAGGTGCATTAAGAGATGATGTAGAAATTGTTGCGATTTGCGATACCCAGGAGAGCTCACTTAAGATCTGTCGTAATTTTATTGCCAAAAAAGGCAGGCCTGCAGCAACAGAATATACAGGAGGCTTAGATGCTTATAAAAAACTTTTAGACCATAAAGATATTGATGCCGTAATTATAGCAACGCCGTGGCAGTTTCACCGCGACCAGGCGGTTAATGCCATGAAAGCAGGTAAATATGTGGGCTGCGAAGTAATTGCTGGTTTAACAGTACAGGATCACTGGGATATTGTAAATACTTCTGAAAAAACAGGCATGCCTTACATGACTTTAGAGAACGTTTGCTACCGTAGAGATGTAATGGCGGCTTTAAATATGGTTAGGCAAGGCCTTTTCGGCGAATTGGTGCACCTTGAGGGTGGCTATCAACATAACTTAAGAAATGTACTGTTTAATAACGGTAAAGATTATTATGGCGGTGGGGTAGAGTACGGACCTAAAGCACTAAGCGAGGCACAATGGCGTACGCAGTTTAACATCGATCAGGATGGTGATTTATATCCAACCCACGGTGTTGGCCCCTTAATGCAATATGCTAACATTAACAGGGGAAATAGTTTTATTAGCCTGGTATCCTTCAGTTCTAAAGCCAAAGGATTGGCCGCTTATGTAGAAGAAATGTCTCCCGGCCACCCTAATGCTAAAATTAATTATAAAAATGGCGATGTAACGACTACCATGATCAACTGTGCAAATGGCGAAACCGTTTTGTTAAGCCACGATACACACTTGCCACGTCCATATTCGATCGGTTTCAGGGTGCAGGGAACAAAAGGTCTTTGGATGGATGTAAATAAATCAGTATACATCGACCATAAATCAAAGAAAGATGATGTATGGGATCCTGCTCAGGAGTGGTTTGCCAAATATGATCACCCGCTTTGGAAAAAATATGAAGCAGAAGCTGTAGGCGCCGGTCACGGTGGCATGGACTGGTTTGTATTTAATGGATTTATCCAGGCGGTAAAACAGAAAAAGCAAACACCAATTGACGTCTATGATTCAGTTACGATGAGTGTAATCACACCATTATCCACCAAATCTTTAAAAGAAGGAAATATGCCACAGAAATTCCCTGATTTTACGAAAGGAAAATGGAAGGATCGAAAAAATACTTTCGCTTTAGATGATAGCGGTTTTTAGTTCCGTTTGGGCTAATGCCCAATGTCATTAAGTTAAGACATTCGGTACAAGTAAAAATAATTTAACCACAGATAGGAAGAATGCACACTGATAGGGAAATCCGTGTTTATTTGTGCTCATCTGTGGTTAAAAACGCTTAATTTAATGATATTAGGTAATGCCATATCCCTTACCCGCATAATTTAATAAGCAACTTAATCCAGGGGTTATTGTTATTAATTCCTGGAACAATTTTCATTCAAATAGACTACCATCTTATGTTTCAAGCAGTATTAGGTGCTTATGGACTTAACGCAGAAAAATTTAAAATTGAACCTTTCGGCTCGGGCTTAATTAACCATACCTGGAAAGTTTACAGTGAAAAATTAGCCTATATCTTGCAAGAGGTGAATACAGCGGTTTTTCGCCAGCCACAAAATATTGCTCAAAATATTAAGACCATAAAAAAATATCTTGATCAAACAGCGCCTGAATATCTGTTTGTTGCCCCAATAACCGCGGCAAATGGAGATGATTTTGTAGTGATTGCTGATCATTTTTACAGGATTTTTCCATTTGTAGAAAATTCTTGCTCGATCGATTTTGTACACCAACCTGAACAGGCTTATCATGCTGCCAGGCAGTTTGGTAAATTTACCCGGATGCTTAGTGCCTTTAATGTACAAAAATTAAAGCCCACCATAGAAGATTTTCATAACCTGCCTTTACGCGTAGAACAATTTAAAACAGCATTAGCAAAAGCTGGCGACGAAAGGATTAGTGAGGCAAAGTTTGCCATCGAAGAAATTATCAGACATTACGATATAGAAGAACAGTTTGTACATATGGTAGATAGCGGCATACTTAATTTGCGTGTAATACACCACGATACCAAAATTAGCAACGTATTGCTACAGGCCGAAACCGGCGTGGGTTTATGCGTAATTGATTTGGACACCGTAATGCCGGGATACTTTATCAGCGATGTGGGAGATATGATGCGCACCTATCTCTCTGAAGCCAATGAAGAAGAAAAGGATTTTAGCAAAATAATCATCAGGGCAGATGTTTTTGCCGCAATACATAAAGGTTACATGGAAGAAATGGACCAGGTTTTGGCTTTTACCGAAAAACAATTCTTTATTTATTCAGGTAAATTTATGATTTATATGCAGGCGGTAAGGTTTATAACGGATTTTTTGAACGGCGACATTTACTATAAAACGAATTATCCTAAACACAACCTGTTGAGGGGCTTAAATCAGATCGATTTACTAAATAAGTACATGGCCAAAGAACCGGAATTTGAAGGAATTATTAAGAAGATTAATGATTTTCATGGGTAGCAAAATGGAGAAATCTGTTATTTCAATTCTAAATTTTTTTTATTGAAAACTAACTTTAAGTATTGAAAGATTTCTAGAGAAAGATCGTCATTGCGAGTAACCATCAGGTCAGTGGCCTGAAAAAAATAGGAATGACGTCCTATATACGCTTTCTAACGTATTAG
>NZ_JADCNK010000013.1:0-157875 GCF_014947265.1 Pedobacter sp. MR2016-19 | reverse complement strand
TAGAGAAGTTGGATGACAGGTCTTGGCGGTTCGTCATTCCCAACTTGATTGGGAATCGTAATGCAAGCGCTTTAAGATTCCCGCCTGCGCGGGAAAGACGACCACTTTATTGGAGTCTGTCATTGATAGAGCGAAGTCGAAGAATCTTTCCAAAGACCATTTTTCTCACGACATTAATAAATCTGTGTTTATCCTTTTTATTTGTGGTTAATTCATTCCGTGGTCTCGGTGTTTCAGTGGCGGAAATAGCGCATATGATGAAAGAAAATCTTTCTCAACTTAGTTCAAAGATCTCTCCATTACGTTGCACTCCAGTCGAGATGACGACTTATTTACGAGATTTGTCAACAGCCTAAAACAAAAAAAGGTCGTGGTTTGCACCACGACCCTAAAAATATAGAATTTAAAACCTACTAAGCGTATGCAACTGCATCTTTAGATGCCAGTTTAGTTGTTCCCATTAAGTATTCGTCTACCTTACGGGCAGCTTCTCTACCTTCTGAAATGGCCCAAACCACTAATGATTGTCCGCGGCGAACATCACCTGCGGCAAAAATCTTTCCGATATTGGTTTGGTAAGTGTGCTCAGATGCTTTTACGTTTCCGCGGTTATCTAACTCCACACCTAATTTCTCAATTAAACCTTCTTTTTGAGGATGTAAGAAGCCCATTGCTAAAAGTACCAGTTCGCATGGAAGATCTCTTTCAGTACCAGCTACTTCTTTAAAAGTAACCGGACGTCCGTTCGCATCAATTTCCCACTCTACATCAACTACTTTTAACGCTTTAAGATTTCCTTTTTCATCAGCAATAAAGTTTTTGGTATTAACTGACCAGGCTCTTTGCGCACCTTCCTCGTGAGAAGAAGTATTTTTTAGCAACATTGGGTAATTTGGCCAGGGCATATGCTCGTTACGCGCCTGTGGTGGCATCGGCATAATCTCGAATTGTGTTACTGATTTTGCACCATGACGGTTAGAAGTACCAATACAATCAGATCCCGTATCGCCACCACCAATTACGATTACATTTTTACCTGTAGCCATAATATCTTCCGCTTCAACAGCTCTGCTCGCTACACGTTTATTTTGTTGTTTCAGGAAATCCATTGCAAAATGAACCCCTTTAGCAGAACGGCCATCAATTGGTAAATCGCGTGGAATAGTTGAACCGCCAGCCAATACAATCGCATTAAAATCGCGTAACAATGTACCTATCTCAACGTTCTCACCTACATTGGCATTACATTTAAAAATGATGCCTTCTTCTTTCATTAAATCGATACGGCGATCTACTACATTTTTTTGTAGTTTAAAATCAGGAATACCGTACCTCAATAAACCACCCGGAGCATCGTCACGTTCGAAAACGGTAACTTCATGTCCAACTTTATTTAACTGAGCAGCAGCAGCTAAGCCCGCCGGACCTGAACCAATTACAGCTACTTTTTTACCAGTTCTGATTAATGGTGCTTTTGCTTTGATAAATCCTTTTTCGAAAGCAATTTCAATGATATGTTTTTCAATTTCCTCAATAGAAACCGGTGGACGGTTGATACCTAATACACATGCAGATTCGCATGGTGCAGGGCAAATTCTGCCTGTAAATTCAGGGAAATTATTGGTACTTAATAAAATATTGGCAGCTAATTCCCATTTACCTTGATAAACTGCGTCGTTAAATTCTGGTATCACGTTACCCAATGGGCAGCCTGACTGGCAGAAAGGTACGCCGCAATCCATACAACGGGCAGCCTGATTGTTTAATTCTTTTGAGGGTAATTCATTTAAAAATTCCCCATAGTGTTTTACACGTTTTGCAGCCGCTTCTCTGGTGGGCGCAACTCTATCGTATTCCTGAAATCCTGTTACTTTTCCCATGGCCTAGTGTGTTTTTACTTGTTGGTTACGTTTGCTTAAAACTGCTTTGTATTCTTTAGGGAATACTTTTACGAAATGAGCAGATTGAGTTTTCCAATCACTTAAGATAAACTCAGCTACTTTACTATCCGTTAAGCGGATATGCGTTTTAAGTAAAGCTAAAATACGCTCTTCATCTTCAGCTTGTAATGGATCAAGATCAACCATTTCTTTATTGCATTTGCGCGCAAATGTTCCATTGGCATCATAAATCCAGGCTACACCACCACTCATACCAGCAGCGAAATTACTTCCGGTATCACCAAGAATCAGCACTTCACCACCAGTCATGTACTCACAACCGTGATCGCCTACTCCTTCAACAACAGCTGTTGCACCAGAGTTACGTACAGCGAAACGCTCTCCAGCTTTACCACGGGCAAATAACTCGCCGGAAGTTGCGCCATAAAGGGCTACGTTACCGATAATGATATTTTGTTCAGGGATAAAAGTTGAATTAGAGAATGGGTAAATAGCCAATCTCGCACCTGATAAACCTTTACCTACATAATCATTCGCTTCACCTTCCAGTGATAAGGTTACCCCACGGGTATTGAAAGCACCGAAACTTTGTCCGGCCGAACCTACAAATTTAAAGTTGATCGTATCAGGAGGTAAACCAGCACCTAAATGAACTTTAGAGATTTCATTCGATAACATGGTACCCAATGCACGGTCGGTATTTTTCACTTCGAAACTGGCAAATACAGGTTCATTATTGTCAATAGCAGGCTGTGCAGCAGCAATTAATTTATGATCTAAAACATGATCCAAACCATGATCCTGACCCTCTGTATTAAATAAAGGAAGGCCATTTTCTTCTGCTTTATATAAGATAGCTGATAAATCAAGGTGTTTCAGTTTCCAGTCTTCAGCAGGCAGTTCGCGTACTTTTAAAATATCAGCCTGACCGATCATTTCGTGGATAGTCCTGAAACCTAATTCAGCCATAATCTCACGTAACTCTTCAGCAAGGAAATAAAATAAGTTCACTACATGATCAGCATCACCGGTAAATAATTTTCTTAATTCCGGATCTTGTGTTGCAACACCAACAGGACAAGTATTTAAATGGCATTTACGCATCATAATACATCCCGAAGTTACCAGGGCTGCTGTAGCAACACCCCATTCTTCGGCGCCTAATAATGCAGCAATAGCGATATCTCGACCTGTTTTAAGCTGACCATCTGTTTGTAACACAATACGGTTACGCAATTTGTTTTTCACCAAAGTTTGGTGTGCTTCTGCCAAACCTAACTCCCATGGTAAACCAGCATGTTGAATAGAGGTTAAAGGAGATGCTCCCGTTCCACCATCAAAGCCAGATACCAGAATCACATCAGCATGTGCTTTAGCAACACCTGCGGCAATGGTACCCACACCAGCTTTAGAAACCAATTTCACATTGATTCTTGCGGCACGGTTGGCATTTTTTAAATCAAAAATTAACTGCGCTAAATCCTCGATCGAATAAATATCATGATGCGGTGGAGGGGAAATTAAACCAACCCCTGGCGTAGAGTGACGAACTTTTGCAATCCAGTCATCTACTTTGTGCCCTGGTAATTGACCACCTTCGCCCGGTTTAGCACCCTGAGCCATTTTAATCTGTAACTCGTCAGCATTGGTTAAATAATAACTCGTTACACCAAAACGTGCAGAAGCAACCTGTTTAATAGCCGAACGCATACTATCGCCATTTGGCAATTTAGTATAACGCATTTCATCTTCACCACCTTCGCCGGTATTGCTTTTTCCACCGATACGGTTCATGGCAATAGCTAAAGTAGAGTGTGCTTCATGAGAAATTGAACCGAATGACATGGCTCCTGTTGCAAATCGTTTTAAAATGGCCTCGGTTGATTCTACCTCACTTAAGGGTACTGAAGGGCGGCTATAGTTAAATTCGAACAATCCACGGATGGTATAAGCTTGCTGTGTTTGCTCATTCACCAATTTAGAGTATTGTTTGAATATATTGTAATCGTTTTTACGCGTTGCGTTTTGTAACAAGTGAATGGTTTGCGGATTAAACAAATGTGCTTCACCTTTACGGCGGAATTTATACGTCCCACCTGCTGGCAACAAGTTTTCGGTCTGTGTTACCGGGCCAAAACTGCGGTGATGTTTAATTAACGTTTCTTTTGCAATTTCATCCAGCCCTAAACCACCAATACGTGAAACTGCACCGGTGAAATAAGTATTCACAACTTGTTTATTTAAACCTAAAATTTCGAAAATCTGGGCACCTTGATAAGACTGCAAGGTAGAGATGCCCATTTTAGAGAAAATTTTAAGTAATCCACTATTTACTGCGTAGATATAGTTTTTAGTCAATTGCTCAACTGATAAACCTGACTCTTCTTTAAACTCATTAATGGTTTCTAAAGCCAGGTAAGGGTTGATTGCGGTAACACCAAAGCCCAATAGCGTGGCAAAATGATGTACTTCCCAAATATCACCGGCCTCTATCACAATACCCACTGCACCACGGTATCCTTTGCGGATTAAATGATGGTGTACAGCAGAAACGGCCAATAAAGAAGGCATTGCAGCATGCTCAGAGTCAATAGCCCTGTCAGTTAATACAATTACCTGGAAACCATCCTCAACCGCATCAACCGCATAACGGCACAAACGATCTAAGGCTTTTGCCATAGCGCCAGGCTTGCCATCAGCCCTGAAATAAGTCTGTAAAGTTTTCGCCTGGAAAACACCTGTATCAATACTTCTTAATTTCTCTAATTCCTGGTTGGTTAAAATCGGATGTTTAATGGCAACGCAATGTGCTTGTAATGGATTTTCTTCCAAAAGATTGCCGTTACTACCCATAAAACTGGCCAAACTCATCACCACCTTTTCACGGATAGGGTCTATCGGCGGATTGGTTACCTGGGCAAATAATTGCTTAAAATAAGATGATAAGTGTTGTGGGCGTTTTGATAATATAGCCAATGGTGTATCTGTACCCATTGAACCGATTGGTTCTTTACCTTCAATGGCCATTGGTTTAAGCAAAAGATCGATATCTTCCCTGCTGTAACCAAAAACCTGTTGATATTTAAAAATAGACTCGGTAGATAAGCCGGTGAACATTACACGTGGCTCCGGTAATTCCTCCAAACGGATCTGGTATTGATTAATCCAATCGCTGTAAGGGCTTTTACCACAAACTTCTCCTTTAATTTCATTATCGCTGATAATTCTGCCCTGCTCCATATCCACTACGAACATTTTGCCTGGTGTTAAACGGCCTTTTTCGATTACAGTACTTTGATCGATGGCTAATGCACCAGCCTCAGACCCCATAATTACACGGTCATCTGACGTAATGGCATACCGGGAAGGACGAAGTCCGTTACGATCTAAAGTTGCGCCGATTAATTTACCATCGGTAAAAGCAATGGCAGCAGGTCCGTCCCATGGTTCCATTAAAGTAGCGTGGAATTCGTAGAATGCCTTTTTAACAGGATCCATATCTTCATTACCATCCCATGCCTCCGGAACCAACATCATTAATACATGAGGCAAAGTTCTGCCTGCATGAAGCAATAATTCGATAACGTTATCCAAACAGCCTGAATCGGAGTTGGTCTCGTCGATTACCGGCAATAACATATCCAGTTCTTCTGGTGTAAAGTAAGCAGAAGCAAAAGACTTAACACCTGCCCTGAACCAGTTTAAATTTCCTTGTAAAGTATTGATCTCACCATTATGCGCAATAAAGCGGAATGGTTGTGCTAACCTCCATGAAGGGAAAGTATTGGTTGCAAAACGCGAGTGAACCAGGCCTAAAGCCGAAACCATGCGCTTATCAGAAAGATCGGTAAAATAGGTACGTACCTGTAATGAAGTTAGCTGACCTTTATATATAATGGTTTGCGCAGAAAGCGAAACGATATAAAAATCTTTACCACCATGAACGGTGTTTACGATCAGTTTAATCAGGTAATTTTTAAAAATATAAAGTTTACGTTCAAAATCAGCACCTGGCGCTACCGCATAAGGACGGGCGATAAATACCTGCTCAATTTCCGGTTCAACAGAAAGGGCCATATTGCCAATATCCGTTGTGTCAACATCAACTTTTCTAAAGCCTAAAATTTCCAGGCCTAGTTTTTCGGCGGCACGGTAAATCAATTCTCTGCACTCTTCTCTGGATCTGATATCCTTTGGCATAAATAACATACCAACACCATAATTATTGGTTTCCGGTAAGCTAAAGCCAGCTTTTAAACATTCGTCGTAAAAAAATTCGTGAGGAATCTGAATCATAATACCTGCACCATCGCCTGTATTTGGTTCTGCTCCACATGCCCCTCTATGATCTAGATTCTCTAAAATAGTAAGTGCATCAGAGATGATTTGATGCGATTTTCGCCCTTTCACATGCGCAACGAACCCAATACCGCAGGCATCGTGTTCAAATTGCGCATCGTACAATCCACTGTTTGGTTCCATTCTTTGCTCGTTAGTTGTTAGTGTATAGGAAACACTAAGATATAAAAAACAAACCTTAAATTACAGAGTTGACATGATTTTTAGAATAATTTTAGTCCTTAGGTAATTTAAAGTGTTTTTATTAAAAAAATGACAATTATTCATTTAAAAAATTACCATATTAATAATGATAATATTATACAATTAATCCATTTTTTTAACCAAAATCAGACATAAATCGTTTTAATTATTGGTTTATTTATGAATATATAATTTAAATATAAATACCTCATACATGAAGTTAATTAACTAGCATTTCCTCCTGCTGTTTAAAAATACCCATTTCAATTTTATTAATTTACTAATCAGCCACATAGCCTAAAAGATAAAAAAAATGCAAAAATGCATTTCGCGAAACAACTTCTTTTTCTACCTTTGTGGCCGGGCAAGTCTTTTACGACCAGCTCCCTTTGAACTCCCCCAGGGTGGGAACACAGCAAGGGTAGAAGGTTGTAGCGGTGCGATAGAAGGTGCTTGCCCTTTTTTTACCCCCTTAATCCCCTGAAGGGGGGATATTAAATTCTTCAGGGGTTCTAGCAGCAGAACCTAATAATCATTTTAAGAATTTATAAACATGAAATTTTTTATTGACACAGCAAATCTTGATCAAATCAAAGAAGCACAAGATCTTGGCATTTTAGATGGCGTAACCACCAACCCTAGCTTAATGGCTAAAGAAGGTATTACCGGCGAAGAAAATGTAATTAACCACTATAAAGCGATTTGCGATATCGTTGATGATAATGTAAGTGCTGAAGTTATTGCGACTACTTTCGACGAGATTGTTAAAGAAGGTGAAGCTTTAGCTGCTTTAAACCCTAAAATCGTTGTAAAAGTACCAATGATTAAAGATGGTGTTAAAGCCATTAAATATTTCTCTTCAAAAGGAATTAAAACCAATTGTACTTTAATTTTCTCTGCCGGACAAGCTTTATTGGCTGCAAAAGCAGGAGCTACTTACGTTTCTCCGTTTTTAGGCCGTTTAGATGATATTTCTAGTGATGGTTTGGTTTTAATTGAAGATATCAGAACTATTTTTGATAACTACGGTTACGAAACTCAGATTTTAGCTGCATCAATCCGCGGACCATTACATATTGTAAACTGTGCTAAATTAGGCGCTGATGTAATTACTGCACCATTAGCTGCTATTGTTGGCTTATTAAAACACCCACTAACAGATAGCGGTTTAGCTACATTTTTAGCTGACCACGCTAAAGCTGCTGGCAAATAAGAATAATAAAGTCGAGAGTCTTTAGTCCTAAGTCTTGAGTCGGGTTTCCGGTTTAAGACTTAGGATTTTTTTGTTTTATGGATAATGTAATGAAGGGATGGATAATGTAAGATGTATGATGGGAAATGGTGAAATTGCAGTCTACATCATCCGTTTTCCCTATTACATTTTCCATTTTCTCTACCATTAAGAAATTAGGACCGTTAAGGTTTATAGGCGCTTACTATTGCAGGTTACATCATCCGTTTCCCCTCTTACATTTTCCATTTTTTCTACCATTAAGAAGTTAAGGCTATTAAGATTTTTATTGGCGCTTACCATTGCAGGTTACATCATCCGTTTCCCCTCTTACATTTTCCATTTTTTCTACCATTAAGAAATTAGGACCGTTAAGGTTTATAGGCAATTACTATTGCAGGTTCCATCATCTGTTTCCCCTCTTACATTTTCCATTTTTTCTACCATTAAAAAATTAAGATCGTTAAGGTTTACAGTCGCTTACTATTGCAGGTTACATCTTCCTTCTTCCATTTTACATGATTTTTTGGAGCGCAGAAACAGTGCTAATCGGTTTCTGTAGTCCTGCTTTCCATTATATTCCGGTAAATGTTCGATAATGACAAATTTATCGGAAACCGGAATGCCATTTCAATCAGGGCTAGGTGGCCAGGGCATCTTATGAAATCTCAAAGGGCAAGCGCGCGGAAAGATTTCGTAAGTATGAGTAGGGAAAATTGTAATAGAGATCACAGGCTTCTGACTTACGAAGTTACCCACCGCTCCTTCCTTTCTAAACTTCGTAAGTAATTGCTACATTTCTGCATTAACGATGGAAACGGCATCCTTTTTGGCTGTCATTCTGAGCGTAGTCGAAGGACAGCCAAAAAGATATAGTGTACAGCGTGTTAAAACGCCCAAATCATTAGAATGGATAATGTAAGATGGATGATGTAAGGTGAATAATGAGCAAATTGCAGGTTACATCTCCCATATTACCTTTTCCATATTACATCATTTCTATATTACATTGCAAGCACTTCCTTAACCTTCTCATAACTGATCTGCTCATCAGGTTCAATCAGAATACCCTTCACTCCTGCCCCGTTTGCGGCTTCTACATCTCTTGGCTTATCGCCAATCATGATAGATTGTGCCGGATCGATATCGTACATGTCAATGGCATCTAAAATCATTCCGGAAGCAGGTTTTCTGCATTTGCACTCACCGCCAACAGTTGGGTGATGCGGGCAATAATAAAAGCCAGCAATATCAGCTCCTTTAGCCACAAAAGCATTGCGGAGCATTTGGTGCATAATGGCCAGTTCCTGCTCAGTATAGCGCTTTAAGGCAATACCACCTTGATTTGTGATTACGATTAAGAGATAACCTTCATCAAATAGCTTTTTTAATACCGGAATTTGATAATCTAAGATTTTAAAATCTTCAACACGGCAGATGTAATCGTATATTTCGTGGTTGAGTACACCGTCACGGTCGAGAAAAATAGCTTTGTTCATTGTTTAATATGGGGATTGAGCATCAAGTATCAAGATGTGAGATATATGATTTAGATCTCGTTTATAATTCGCCAAAATAACTGAAAATTAAGGACAAAAGAAAGCCCAATCTTTAATGAGATCGGGCTTAATCATAAAATTTATTTGGTTTTGGTTATTTCAAATTCAATCCTGCCTTGTGGCCTTTTATCGCAAAAAACAGGATATATAAATAACAAGGCAATACGGTTAAAAGATAGGCCAGTTGAAAGTTAACATGTAACTTTTCATTTAAAAAAGCGTATAGAAGTGGCATTATGGCGCCGCCTGCTATCCCCATTACCATAATCGCCGAACCAATTTTGGTAAATTTACCCAAGTGGCTAATGCCCAGCGGGAAAATTGCCGGCCACATGAGCGAATTGGCTAAACCCAATAAGGCTACAAAAATTACAGCAAACCAACTCGAAATGGCAAAAGATAAAATGGTAAAGATAATACCTAAAATGGCGCATATTCTAAGGGCTTTTTGCTGGGAGATGTATTTGGGAATGGTAACGATACCGATAATATAGCCGATTAACATACTAAACAGTGTAATGGAAGTTAACTTACCACTAATCTCGGCGGTAATACCTAACTCACGTCCATAAATACCAATAATATCACCTGCCATTACCTCGGCGCCTACATACACAAAAATACAAAGGGCACCCAGGAATAAATGCGGAAACTGGAATATACTTTGATGTTTTACAACAGCGCCTTTACTTTCATCTATAACATCTTCTTCAACCTCCACTTCAGGTAAATCAGTGAATTTAATAAAAATAGCAAAAACGCAAAAAACGATGGCTAAAACAATATAAGGCATATTTACACGCCCTAAAACATCGTTCAATAACTGCTCGTGAACAGCGCCGGTTGCCGCTTTGATTTGTTTCTCTACTTCTGAGGCATTTTTTAAAAACAAACTGCCCATAACCAAAGGCACTATCATTCCGGCAAATTTATTACAGATCCCTGCAATACTGATACGTTTTGCAGCACTTTCTATCGGGCCAATAATAGTTAAATACGGATTTGAGGCTGTTTGCAGCAAAGCCAATGCGGCTCCCTGAACAAAAATCCCGGTTAAGAACAAACCAAAAGTCCTGGTTTGGGCTGCGGGGATGAATATTAAAGAGCCCAGTCCTAAAATTACCAAACCTAAAATAATTCCATTTTTAAAACCTACTTTCTTCAGGATCCACGATGATGGCAGCGCTAAAAAGAAGTAAGCCATGTATGATGCAAAGGTTACAAAGAAGGCTTGTAAGTTTGATAATCCGAAAGATAATTTAAAGAAAGGGATTAAAGTTCCGTTTGCCCAGGTTACAAAGCCAAAAATAAAGAATAGGGCGCAAATAATAATAAGCGGTTTTGGCCCCTGGGTTTGACCTGGCCTTGTTGTTTGTTGCATAAAGTTTTGGTTCGGTTTATTTGATTGGACCAAACTAAACAATAATATTTAATAAAAATCGATCAAACGTTTGCGTAATTTCAACTTTAACAAAAAATGGCTTTCCTTAGTGCTCAAGCACCTAAAACAGGTATGCTCCAGACCGGCATTAATAGCCGTTTTCTTTCTCAAAATCACCCGGTAACCTTGCAATATTCAAAAGGAAAGAATCTTAAACTTGTTTTGCCTTTCCCTCGTCTTTACCTTTATTTGATTAGCATTATGATACGGAGCGTGTTAGCAAAAAAAATAGCGCAATAAAAGATGCGGGCATGGGTTAACATTAAATCAACGCAATAAAACAGTTAAATCTATTTAAAAAGTAGCGCTAAATAATTAATTTGCCTATAAATCAATACACTAACACCTTTCGCGATTTTTTATTTGCAAGCATTAGTCTATAACCCTATATTTGCACCACTTTAAAGGAAACGGATAACGTTTTTAAACAAAGTAGATTCCGTAGCTCAGCTGGTAGAGCATTACACTTTTAATGTAGTGGTCCTGGGTTCGAATCCCAGCGGGATCACAAGAAACCTCACAGAAATGTGAGGTTTTTTTGTTTTATCCCCCTCTGGGATTCGAACAGAAGCGCCGACCTGGGTTCGATTTGTAAAAGGCTCAGGGTCTGGTTCGGGGTTTTGCGGGGCTGAGCCAATCCCAGCGGGATCACAGAAGATAGTATCAAAACTACGTAAAAGCTTGCAAATCAAATGATTGCAGTTTTTTTTTACTTTTAAGGGTTATGCCAAAATATGCATGTAATCGCATATAAAATGTGCGTCATTCGGAGCGTCGTTCTTTATAATATCAAACTCCCCTAATTTGTATTAATTCATTGATATTCAAATAGTTTAATAGATGAACATCTTAATTATAAGCTAAAATTCTATTTGGTATAATTGCTGCGAGCATCTTGGAAAGCGTTGATGTGACTAGCAATCCAAAACCAAAGCGGGGTAACCTGAATAAGCAATCCTTTACCTAGTTTTGTCAATTCATATTCGACTCTTGGAGGTACTTCAGGATAAATACTTCGGCTTATCAAGCCGTCCCGTTCCAGTTCGCGAAGACATTTGGTCAACATCCTTTGACTTATGCCATTGATATGGTGCTGTAATGCTGAAAAACGCATTCGTCCATCCACTCCTAAAGCATGAATGATAAATAAAGACCATTTATTGCCAACATGATTCAATATATCTTTTTTGAGATCATCCTGATCTTTATTTAATACCTTGCAAATGTCATCCCAGGCCTTGTTTATTTCATCATCGTTCATATAACTATTCATTTTTGTATACATTTTCAGCATATTATTTTTATAGGTGATCATATTTCTCAATGAATAGCAGCTTTAAATTCAAGATAATTATGCTACATAAGAAGTATATCAGAAAGGCCTAATATACCAATATTAGATTATATAAAAATTAAGCGACTTATTTCCAGAAGACTAACATGTAGGTAACTAACCCACATATAGGTGCCTCATTGTTAATGCCTTTCGAATGCTTTACCTTTACCCATATAAGTCATTTAGAATATATCTTAATGATATTATAATAACATTTTGAAATGGAAAATACATCAATTTTAGTGTTAGGCGCGGGCGAACTAGGAATGCCTGTTATACGCAATCTGGCAAAAAAGTCAAAACACTCAACCAATACAAAAATCACAGTACTACTTCGTCAGTCTACTATAAATTCAACGGATATTGAAAAAAAACGTAATATTGACGAGCTTAAGGTTCTGGGAGTAGAATTGCTGGCAGGAGATTTGACATCTGCTTCTTCCGAACTTATTCAGATTTTTAAGGAATTCGATGCTATTGTCTCTTGCACAGGTTATGGAAGTGGCGCCGGTGGGTTTCAGCTCAAACTTGCAAGAGCCGTACTTGACGCGGGTGTAAAACGATATTTCCCCTGGCAATTCGGGGTTGATTTTGAAATAATTGGTCGTGGTAGTGCCCAAGATCTTTTCGATGAGCAGCTGGATGTACGTGAACTTCTTCGATCACAAAATGCTACAAAATGGGTTATTATCTCAACGGGATTGTTTACAAGTTATTTGTTTCAACCCTTTTTTGGTGTTGTAGATTTCGATAAAAAAGTTGTAAATGCACTGGGGAGTTTAAATACTGCAGTAACCGTTACCACTCCGGATGATATAGGGATGTTAACTGCTGAAATCTTTTTTGAAGAGCCAGCAATCGAGAACAGTATTGTTTACATCGCTGGCGATACAATTACTTATAAACAATTGGGCGATGTTGTAGAGTCGTTGTCGGGGCAAAAGTTTGAACGTTCTGTTTCCGATTTAAAAGAGTTAGGAAATGATTTAAAAAATGACCCAACAAATTTTGTTTACAAATACAGGTCTATTTTTGGAGACGGGCGAGGTGTATCTTGGGATTTTAATACAACCTTTAATTCTCAGAGGGGAATTAAGACTACTTCTGCCAGAGAATGGGCGGAAAAGAATATAGACTGGAGTCTTAATAAAAACATATAAAAATAATTTCAACATTAAATTTACAGATGAAAATAACATTTTACGGACATGCTTCTTTAGGAATTGAAGTGGACGGAAAAAATATTATTGTGGATCCATTTATTACAGGAAATACTCTGGCAGATGCAATCGACATTTCTATCTTAATTTCTTTGGTCTGACCTGTATTTTCATTATCAACCTCCCTAAAGTATTTACTGATCATCTTTGCCCAAGTATTTTGCGCGGGAGTAATTAAGAAAGCTCCATCGTCTGTGGCTTCTAGCATTTGCATTTTTATGCATAAATCTAGTAAAGCCAATACCTGTCCGTCTCTGATTAAAATTTAACCATCAAATTGACGGTATTCTGCTAAGTCTGCTGTTAACTGGATGACCTTTTGATTTAAGGCATGGATTTCTAATTCCTGCGCTGCTACAACTGCATCTGTAGATTTATGTAAATTCCACTGGTCGTGTGAGATCAATACTTCGGTGATTTTTTTAAGCTGTCGGATTTCACGCTCATTTCGGATATGGTCTTTGTCATAAATATCTTTGAGCAGTAGTACTTTAAGTTGACGATCTATCAAATCCCATAAGTGCCTAAAAAAGTTTCTTCGTTGCTGTTGGGATGTTGTTCCAAATAGTAATTAAGATGCCGTTGGTAAAATTCTTCAATGCGCTCTTCTCTGATTGCAAAAATTCTTATAAACAAATGCCTTAAAAAATTTTTACGGCTCCAAGATATAGGGTTTCCAATGTCCAAGGTGTCAGTACTAAAATCAAAACGGTCACGGAGTTTAAAATAGATTGTGCTCATCTGTCAGAAGATTTGTTCAAAAATAAGGATTTATATTGATGGCCTATAAAACAGCTATATAGCTTTCAAAAGCCCGTATATATTGAGGATAAACACTAAGATCAGATAATATCTTCTATGCCCAGCATAAAAGAAACTGATTCTTTAAGCCAATAGAAAAAAATCTATATTTGGCTATTGCATTTTTAGCCAAAATATTTTTTAAAAAAAAGTGCATTATTCGGGAAATCAAACCATAATGTTATCAATAAAATTTCACTTTAAAAACTAGATAATGAAAAATATTTGTTTTGTTTTGATTTATGGTGGATCACTTAATCCTGAGATATGGCAAGATGTGATTCACGAAATGAAATGCCCAGCATTTGCTGCAGAAAGGATTCCAGTTGGTATCGATTTAAAAAAACTAACCATCTCTGAATGTGCTCGATATGTCTCTACTCAGATCGAACAGCTACCAGCAAAAAGAATAATCCTTACAGGGCATTCTATGGGAGGACTTTTGATTCCTCAAATCACGCAAATGCTCCCCGACAGGATCGTGCATCAGGTTTATATAGGAAGCCCAATACCTAAGAACGGAAAGAATTCGCTTTCTACTTTTAAGTTTTCTGACAGATTAAACTTTTATTTTGGTTTATTACTTGAGAAATTAAACATTAAAATTGATCCTAAGCATATGGAACAGTATGTCAAAAAAAAGATGTGTAATGACCTCGATACTGCGATGACTGCTAAAGTCATTTCTTGTATTCACCCGGAACCACCTATACTTCTGGAGAAAATCAATTTTAGCTCTACACCTAAAAGATCTGCTACGTATATAAGATTGTTAAAGGATCAGGGTACACTCAGCCCGGAAAAACAATCAGAAATTGCCTCTTATCTTAATGCAGAAGTAATTTCAATCGAATCGGGACATACAGTAATGTTGAGTCAGCCTAAAAGTTTAGCATTGGCCTTTGATGATATTGCATCAAAATACCTTGATTCTTAAATCTTCAGCTAATGCTTTAAATTGTATTATGATAGAAATCAGTTTATTCTTAGGTTGTAATATTCCTTTTAATTTTTCGACAATGAAATCGAAAAACTAATTGTTCCTGAGAGAAATTTTAAAAAGTAAATGTCGAATGCAGAGCCAAAAAGTAATAAGATTGTTTCAGATTGTTGCCAGAGCATGATGTATTTGAGATTTAATAAAACACTAGATTTGTGATAATGCTATAATTTATGTATATTTAAATATTGCATTTGCAACTATAAAGTATTAAAAAAAAAGGTGCGTTATTCGGGGAGTTCGAATTTCAAAGCCACTCTAAGATATTGCAAACGTTGATTTTTACACTAGGTGTAAATCACAGCGGGATCACAAGAAACCTCACAGAAATGTGAGGTTTTTTTGTTTTATTCCCCCCTGGGATTCGAACAGAAGCGCCGGCCTGGGTTCGATTTGTAAAAGGCTCAGGGCCGGGTTCGGGGTTTTGCGGGGCTGAGCCAATCCCAGCGGGATCACAGAGAATAGTATCAAAAATACGTAAAATCTTGTAAAGCAAATGATTACAAGCTTTTTTTTTCGTTTACCGGAAACACCAAAATAGGCAATAAATCGCATAAAAAATTGAGTGATTCGGTGAGTAGTTTTACAGAGTGGCATACTCACCGAAAACGATGTAAGTTATTGATTTACAGAAAGTTCATTCGTTTAACGACTTGATACGATTAGACTGCAAGGCTAAATTGTTAACTTTAAATCAGTCGATTATGAAAACTAATTTCAGTCTGCTCTTCTACCTGAAGAAACCAAAAAACTATCTTAAAGGTGCTGCTCCTGTTTACCTAAGGATTACCGTTGACGGAAAACCTGTGGAAATGTCCGCCAGCAGAAAATGTGAGCCGGAATTGTGGAACACCAAAGCGGGTCACATGATCGGCACAAAAGAATGCCAAAACCTTAAATTCCTATCTTGACAAAATGAAAGCGGGTGTTACTGCTGCCCATACTGCCTTATGCGTAGAAGATGCAGAGATATCCGCCGAAGGCGTTAAATGCAAGTATCTGGGCAAGGCAGAAAACACACACACCATTATGGAGGCCATTAAAATCCATAATACAAACATGGCCGCACTTGTAGAGAAGGAAGATTATGCGGAAGGAACTTTGAGGCGATTTAAGGTATTGAAAAGCATGTTAAAGAATATCTCTCATTCAAATATCAAGCAGGCGACCTCAACATCCGCCATATAGACCATGAGTTTATTGACGGTTTTGATTTCTACCTGCATACCGTAAGTGTCTTTCGTTCAATATTCTTCAGGTAGCTACTTCTGACTTTACCAATTTCTAAGCAACGAGGCATTTCAGGAATTAATGAATAGCAGGTTTTAAAATAAAATGCCTGGTCTTAAAGCATTCTATTGAAATTTTAGCTCGAAATCTCTCCAATAATTATAATATTTAGGCCGCAAGATGGCTGAAGATTTCTAACCAAAAAGCGTTCGATTTCAAATTTCTAAGTTTGCGAAATTAATATCAACTCCAGTTTAGGAGTTCTATTATATTCCCGTCCGGGTCTGAGATGTAAATAAACCTAAATACACCGATATTATCAAAATGATGTTCGCTTAGCTCTCCAATTTTCGATGCTCCATTCTTTAATGCTATTGCTAAAACCCCCGCAATATCCTCTACCTTAAATGCGATATGTCCAAATCCTTTTTGATTAGCTAAGTGTCTTTCAGCATTAATCATTTCTGAATACTGATAGATTTCTAATGTCGGTCCATTATCCCCATAGCCAGGTAGCCGTAATTGTACCCCTTGTAAATTCGCGTTAAAGACGCCGGTGCCTTTTTCAAGCCACTCCCCTTGATAGTTTCGTATAGGTGGAACCGCTATGCAATTAAACACGATTTCATAGAAACGTGCAAGTTCCTTCCAATCCTTTGTTATAATGTTGGTATGCGCATACTTTATGTTCATGATGTAAATTTTGACTTGATTGTACGTAAAGGTATTAAAGGTAAGATTTTTTGCAATTTGTCCTTCTCTGGCGTGATAAAATTTTTTGTTCTTTAAGCCATTTAAAAGTATTGTTTTGCCTTCAAATTTCCTGCAATAAACCAACAAGAAATATCAAGTTTATTGCCTGTTGTGTTCTCCTGAAATTGCCATTTACAATAAACTATTCTATATTACCATTAAAAGATGCTAAATGTAGATTATATTTTTTCCTAATTATAATATTCGTTTTATAAGACTGACCACTAAGCGGGAAACTGTTCTCTGAGGGGATATTTCAAATGACGATACTCGAAACTTAATTCTTTAATATCTTTAATCATGGATGAGAAATTAATATCAAGTTTCTTTTTCTCTAAACGATTTTTCACTAGCACGATAGCACTTAATGTCTCGGGGACGTTGGGAATTTTGCGACCTGTTTTCCAGCAACAGGTCTTTAATACAATCTACCTTTTCGTGCAGTGTACTAATAGCCTGCGGTAGTTCTTCAAATGTGTACTTCATAAGCGGTATCTTTTGTTTTGACACCGCAATATTAGTGGCTTGTTTTGTAGGGTTAAAACACGTTAAACCGTATCCTTACTGTTTCCCTACTAATATTTACTGTTTTTTTTGTTTCGGACTGTTGGAACCAGAAAAGGAACTTTGTCTTTCATCCTTACCTCTAAAATCGGTGATTTGCAAACCTTGGTATCTGAAGATATTATCGCACTGAGCCAACCCTCGGAATATTCGTTTACTTTATCTCCATTGCTATATAGGAAGTTTTTTAGAATCCATTTTTCAAGTTCCGCTTTATTGCATCCCACAATCAGGTTAGCTTCATAGAGCTGCTTAAAAGCATCGGCAAGCTTATTACTGTTTCCGTTGAAGATCATCTGGTTTGCAGGTTGTTCTTCCGCTTTTATTAGGGCTCCAAGCTGGTTGAAATGTTCCTCTGAAAAATAAGTCCTTATGAGTTGCAAAAAGTCATCTATATACTGACGATTGAATTTTGGCCGACCCGCATCGGGATTATATGGGATTTTTGGTGGTAACTTCGCCGTAGCATCTTCAACTTGTTCTGGTTGATTTTCCTGTTTAACCATCCATTCTTCGAACGTTTCACGGGGATTTAGAATTTCATCTACTTCGCTGACCAGTTCACTTAAGAATTTGTCCCTAATCTTTAATGTATCGTGTAGACTTTCCACAAACTCATCGCCTATATAAATATCCTTGTAGTCTGATTGCAGGTTGTTAACGATAAACAAATAATCTAGTTGGATTGAAAATATGAAGTTGCTGGGATATTTGGCTTTAAGCTCACCGTAATATTGGTGGAAATTTGTCCATATGAGTTTAAACCTTTCCTTTAATTTTTTGAGCTGTTCATATTCTCTTTTTAAGCTGGTGTCGGTAAGGGACAGCAAATCAATTAACGCCATGTCTTTTAATACCCTGATTTCACTCTTATATGTGAAAGAATCATAGTAATGTGTTTCGTGCGCAAGGCTATAAGCTGGCTTATTTCCATCTTCTTTTATGGGGCTTTTTAATTCGACTTTCGTAATGGTAAGAAGATTAAATGTCTGTATTTTGGTTAAAAACTGAATTAAGCCGTTCATATTTTAGAGATGTTTGTTCAAATACTAAATTAGGTAAATTTTATTTTATGGATTTGTAGGCTAGTTGGTTACATCTGAAGTATGGAAAAAGTAATTGTAATAACTGGCTATATAAATTACCAATAGTGATCAATCAGGAGTGGTACTGTTAGCCTGTCAGAACATCTGCCTAAAATAATACAAGAAAATAAGGCCTGCATGAAGAAGTGCAGGCCTAAAACCAACGGGACGTTGGCATAATTTTCCTATGAAGCTCCAATATTCGCCAATATGCCCTACACAAACAAATGAAGTCACAAATTCAGTAACTCTTCCTGATACTATAACCTCGCACGAAACTTTATTTGGTAGCGACATACCCTGCTATAAACATGGCACTCACCCAATTATGGGCATGTTATTTTACCAGTCATCAAACAACAGGAATTTTTATTCTGCCAGGTGCGACATCCGGCTTTATCGCCAAAATTAAATTTTACAAAATCGAATAAAAACAGTCCAAAAGACTTAAATGAAATTGATTTTTCCGCCAGAATGTCCCCATCCCCATCTTTGCGCCAAGTTTGAAAGCTTAAGCTATCCCGCTTGTCGCTGTTTCAAAAAGACTGTCGTTCAACAATGTTTCATCGCATGGGATAGCTGATCCCGGACTGTTAGTTAGTCAAGGAGTTAGTAATGATTAGTGGCTATTTGCGGTGCTGGTGGATGCTGCACCGCTTTGCTTTCTCTTTTGTAAAAGAAATCTCGGATGGGATTAAACAAAGGTAATTTTCTGACATAGAAATTATTTTGTTTTTTTTGTTGGCCGGACAGCCCTGCTGTACCGGCCAAGTTGTTCCAGGTGAGATTCCAGAACAAAGGTCTCGCTACGATCAGTCTTTCTGAAACAACCTGTTAATTTCCTCCCACGGATCCTCTCTAGTCGGTTGGCTACTGAGCTTACCCCTATGGTAATCATCGTCATGATCTACCCGCAGGGAATCAAGCGCATAGGAAACAGTCTGCGCGGCATCAATCTCATACTCATGATCCATCCGGTCAAAGTAATCGCCATCAAGCCCAATGTCTGCTACAAACTGTACATATTTTTCCCAGGCCTCCTCTTCAACCCTTTCTATAGCGTATTTTTCACTGCGATAATTATAATTATCTATTATGGTTTCATAACTGAAGTCCATATCGGTCAGCATTCCTTCAAATATCAAGTGGAGCGCACACTGTAGGTCATAGCGGTTGTCTTCGTCTTCAAAGTATTCATCGAAGTCATGCCCGTAATGTCGGAAAAGTTCCACAAAGTACTTAAGGTCGTCTTCATCTTTGGCATACCTGATCATCAGTCCAAGAAGCCGGTTCCATCTGGCATTAATCTCTGCCATTAACAGTTCCATAGAATCCGTATAGATATTCATCATCACCATCGAGACTTTCCAGGCATCAATATTTTCAGGATGAGCAAGGATGTCATCTAAGAGAAACACTACCTCTCGCTGCCGGTTCAAGACCTGTCTTCCAAAACTGTTCATACTGAGGTAGAGAAACTCCAATGAAACACAGACCCTACTGTCAACAGATCTAAGTGTAGGAGCTATGATGAGCAGATCCGGAAAAACATCATCAGCAAGCCTATCTCCAATCACTACTTTGGGGCCTTTAACAGAACCGAAATATTTTGATAGCTGCTCAATGTAGCTGACCGAGCGCAATATGCGCAGTTTTTCGTCATTATCCCCATCCAGATGCACCAGTAAAAAATCTATGATGGAAGGGTTGAGAAAGGAATAACTGTTAGTTCCGGTTTTTGCATCCTGAAAGGCCCGGATGAAGCCATCCAACAGCTTTTTGATTGCATCTTTGAATGCCCTGGGCTTACGTTTGATGTTATTGGTTTTGATCTCAAACGCATACCTGCTTTCAAAAGCGTTCTCGAGCACCTGTTCTTCGATGCGTATCCCGCCAAGTGTAAACAGGGCCATGATCAGAAAACGCTCTTCATCTCCGAGCTGTCTGTCATACTCATATGCCCAGATCAGTTCTGGGTTTTCCAGGTTCTCAAAGATAAAATCTTCTACACTTTGTCCCGGTACAGATGGGTAATGGTTTTCATCTGTAAGGAACTGTATGATCCTCGGATAGTAATTGGTGTGTTCCAGTATCCTCCTGTAGGTTTCTTTCCTGAAAAACTCATCCCTGAATTCCTCACCCAGATCCCCAAAATAAAGGTGGTTGTATAGTATCCTCGCCTTATCAACCAATGAATAATCCTTCAGCCTGAGCTCATACTTGGATTTTCCGGTTATCCTGCTGTTATGAAGTTTTTCAAAGCGGTAATTCGCCTCATTCAGTATCGTTGTACGGGTAGTCATGATCAACAGCTTATTTTTAGAGTGCTGGATCTTGGAAACAAAATTGATGATCTTGTTCTCCGGGTTCTGCAGGGTGTTGATGTCGTAAAGGTTTGCACCCAGAAAATCATCCATCAGAAAAATCTGCTTTTTGTTTGGCTCCTGCGACAACATGCCCTCGATTTCCGCAATCCTCCCATCACAGTACACCAGCTCATAACCCGCTGCCAGACGTTCATAAACAAGCATATAAGCCAGTGTGGTCTTTCCTACGCCAGGTTCGCCCGATATCACCAGAAAACTGTTTTCTTCCAGCTTATGCTGTGCATCGCTGAAGTTGCTGCTCATCACAAAGAGCTTAGAAAGCTTCAGGATCTCACCTGTAAAAAACTCTGCATTGAGATAAGCATTGTGGTGGAGCATTTTTTTGAGCACACTACTACTGGTCAGCCAAAGTTTAAAGTGGCGCTGTAAGACCTCATCTGACCGGGACAGCATCGACTCGATCCTCCGCCTGCCGTAAATATCATTTGTTGCGCGGATATATGGCAACATCGCTGCCTTGATTTTCTTTCCCTGATCCGGGGACAAGGGAAGCGAAGTGGCCAGAATATATTTTCGTGGGATTGGATTCATCTTCGCGACACTGTCGTCCCGTTCTTTTTCAAGTTTTGCGATCAGATGCGAAAAACTTGAGCGTTCGTAATGTTTTACCTGTACCACGATCTGATTTTCTACCTCACCGGAATAACAGAGGTCAATCCCACCATCCTTTCCTTCCTTGAATATCTGTAGATCGACTTTTAAGGCGATGTCCAGTATGTCCTTGCACAAATCTTCAAATTCCTTATCATTGAGTACACCGAGGTTATATTTCATTTTAGAGGGTTAATATGGCTAATATAATACTTTGGTAACAGATCTGAAATGGTGGCTATTGAACTGCATGATATTAAGCAAATTAAGTGAGCACCTGAAACGCACCAAACCAGTTCTTCCCTTGTAAACTTTCTGTTATCAATTCGATCCGATTTCAAAATCAATAAAATTATGCACAGCTTTGTATAGTCATTCCGTACCACCCTGCGGAATACCTAAAGAACATTCCATGGCCGCCCATCGCGCATTAACTGATCCGGAACTTTCCGACTTGCTAAAGACGGAAGACCGTGCTGCACATATATTATTTTGGGTGAAGTCCCTTTCGGGCCTGACTCAAAGAAATATAAAAACCACCAATTCTGACAATCCAGTACAATTGGACAGACTTATAAACCGATCAGATAACAATAAATAAAACCGGTACACTCAGTCACTGGTGAGAGCAAGGACAGCCAAAATCATAGAAAGACGATCCCTACAAAAAAACAGCCTAATACTGTCCCCGCTCTTCACCTTCCTGGTCGATGCTTTCAATGAGGAGGATAGATATCGCACCACTGTCATCATTGGCCTCAGGCAGGTCATCAGGGTTACCTTTCCCTGTTCCCGCCATAAAACCAGCTCCGAGAAAAGATGACTGCTGGTTCGGAGAAGAGAACATCTGCGAGAACTGCCCATGAATACTCTGCCGGTCAAATGCTCCCCTGTAGTTACTTCTTTTGGTTTGCGCTTTGGTTATCTCCAATAAGTCCCAGATCATCTTACTCCACTCATCGGTAGTTGTCAATGGATCTTCATCAAAGGTCCGCCCCGATTTCAGTTTCAAAAATTCAACAATTTCGATGGCGAAGTTATTATTGACTACCAAAAGCCTGTTGGGTGTTGCTGTACCCATCGGAAAAACTGCCGGAGAGGTGAGTCTTGAAATGGGCCTATCGTCAATGAGCAGATATTGGGCTCCATCCGTGATGCTCTTGGGACTGATTTTACGCGACACCCCGTTCAGATGACCAGCACGTTTATAGGTAAAGTCCGGCCATTTTTCATAGAGTTCCAGCTGGTGTATATCCGCGGAAGCCACCCTTGCCTTCTGATCAGCACTTAGCTTTGCCTGTAACAATATCGAGTTGAATGTCTTTTTCCCAGCCATATCCTCGTGGATATAGACGAGCAACAGATCGCCCAGCTCTGGATTTTTACCTAACCCAATATCAACTATTGGTTTTTGATGGGTGAACACGCCGGTAACACCAAACTTATTATTTGGAAAATAGTTTCTCAGGATATGATAAAAACCTTTGGTGAAATCAATGATCAGCGAAGCCACAAAATCAGGTTCCTGGGGCTTTTCAGAATACCAATAAACATTATCAAGTGAGTCTTTTATCGCTCTATCAATATCAACGATAAGAGAAGGCTGCGCACGGATTATATCTTTGATCTGCATATTTAGTTTTGTTTAGATTTTAAAGATTCTTTGTAGAGGAAATACGGGTCATTCTTGAACTCATCCCAGTCTAACTGGATCTTTGTTCTAAGCCCCTGAAATATTTCCAGTTCCTTCTCATCAAAGGCTATCTGTATGGGATGATTGGGATTTTTAACACCATTATCCAATATCCGCTCCACGACCATACAGTATTCCAGTAGTTTTGCACAGGTGGTAAACTGGCCGGCACATACGACATCCATGATACGATGCTCATCCAGGTCTTTTTGGTCCGTCCAAAGTGTTGTCCCCATTGTCCTGGCCTTTTCAGCTATCAGGTTTAGCGCTTCACAATTCGAAGTAAGCACCTCAATACAGTCCCTGGCCCATACGTTCTCATCTGTTTGTTGACCAAAACCGTAAGTTTTATAAAACTTGGTCTCCAGTACAGCCTTCCTGTTGACCGTATTCTTTTCGCTCAGCTCATAGATGACGTTGAATACCCTCCTATTTTGCCAGACGTCCGCCCCGTAGAATTCTCCATAGAAGGCGTCAAAGATCAGTCGTCTGGTCTGCTTTAAGTTGATGTCCATAACCAGGCTCAGCATGCTGTTCAGCCTGGTTTGCCCCATTTGTTCCAGTTTACCGATCGGGGCATTCCTGATATAGCTAACCAGCTTACCTATGGCCTCATCTGTAAAATTCTGCAGCCCCTGTATCTGCCCTTTGAGCATGGGAACCAGGCTTTCATTACCCAAACGGAAAAACTCGGGCAGAAAATTTTTGAGCGGCTTGTTAAACAGGAACATCTTTAGAAGTATCAATATAATAGTCAGGCTGCCAGTAACCGATCCTGCGCCTATGGCACAATTACGGACTGTGACATGGTTAGAACAGAAATACGTAATAACTATAGCCAGGGTCAGGAGCAAACCCAGCCATGCCCAGCCTGTTATCCCCCGGATCTTTTTGGGCAGGAAACTTTTCAATGGGCGTTCCAATAGCCCATTTACGCTCGATTGACGGATATCTCCCTGATCGGATTGCTTAGGGGCCTTGTAGGCATCCATGAAGTAACTGGCAACATCCGAAATGAAGATTAGATCAAAACCATCTGATGGTTTTTTCTGCCTCCTACGCCTGTCAGCCAGTAACGTACTATAAAGCCCCTGGTTGTCATTGATCCCACCGTCCATCAGACCGATATCCACAGCATCCTGGCGGGGCTGGTTATTGTAATCGGTTACTGTAAGTGCCTTCCTAAGTTCAGCAGTGGTCAGCTCCCCCTGGTCCCCAATCCCCTTATAGGCAAAATCATCCGGAAACATGATCGGCTCAAAGCCTGCCGGGAAACAGGATGAGGCCGCCAGGATATCGGCGAGCTTGATTTTCCCTGCGGTCTCCATCGCCTTTTCGTCAAAGGCATCGAAATAGACGTATTTATTGCCGATCTTTGCCTTGTCGGCAGCGACATTGCTCGCCTGAAACCGGAAGCTTATCCCCCTGTGAAATTCGGTGGCATTGAAGCAGACCTCCAACCGCCGGCCACCAGCAACTTCCGGATCGCGATATATTCCAAACGTCTTCCGCTTAAACAGTTTTTCATCATAAATAGAAGCAAAGGCATTGATGAGGTTTTTTGATCCATCGTTCTTCCATTCCCCCGGATCATTGATCCTGCCCAATACCCCCTCCAGCAGCACCTGCCCATTGAGGAACTCAAGCAGCTCCTTATAGGTCTGCTCAAAGGGAAGTTTCAGCTGAACCTGCATAGAGTAAAGGATCGCCGCAAAAGAACCGCCCGAAGCGGAAGCAATAAACTCCACATTGTCAAGAACCGTTGCCTCATGTTTTTCACTATTGGGATATGGCAGATGATGTAGATAGCTCATCGTACCCAGACTGTAGGCAGCAGCACGGAACCCTCCCCCGGAAAGGGCCAATGCAATCTTTTTGAAAGGTGTTTCCAGCATAGCCGGTTGTAACTGGTCAGCGACCGGTTGTTTCCCGGTAATTTCTCCCGAGGTGCCCGGATTTGTACTGAATAGGTTTTCTATTTCCATAACGGTCTGTATTGGCTAAATGTCAAGGGTGTATTGTTTATAGAGCGGACCCGAACCATCATTCTTTTCGGCTGTCTGATAACGGCTATCTCCCAAAGGATCAAGCACCTTTGATGGCGGACTTGCAATCTCTTCCTCATTCATGATAAAAAAACATCCCGCGGTCCTTCTGGTCAGCTCTTCCAAGAGGTGTTTGTTGGGCATGGTAGATTTCCAGCCCTCGGATATCCGCCTGCGGTCAAGAGTTGCAAAAGCCACCAGATTGTTTTCCGGCATCATTTGAATCCCTTTTTCCAATGCAGTCCCGTTGTAGCTAAGGTGGTGCCCAACCTTATAGAAAACAGTACGATTCAACAGGTCTTCTACCAAATGCTTTTTACCATCACTCCCCTTTTTCTCCCATGCCTTGATCGCATGCCAGCTCTCCCAGCTGCCATACTCGGCATCTCCCGGCAGCAGCAGCACTTTCCTGCTCTGTTCTGCCTCAACGGCAATAGCCAGGCTTGTATTGTTGATGTGGCTGTTCAGGCGGATAGCCAAAAGACCTGCCCCCATCAACCATTCATCATCGATGTTCCGCCAGTTGTTATCCGGCGAACGGTAAATCTCCTCAATATTCTGGTAAACTGGATCCTGGGTTTTTAACACGAACTCACGGTTAAAAGGAATGTCCGCTTTTTTTGATTCTCCGACATGGTCGGTGAATGCTTTGGCCAGGTAACTACTGAAGCCCATATCCATTGCCTTCCTGTACACGTCCCTTCCCTCCTTGCCATCCATGTAAACATATTTCCGGTCAACCGGCGGGCCAAGAATGTGAAAATTGATACCGGGAAGTTCGGGAATCTTTACCGTGGTACCAGGCATAAGATAAGATATCCTGGCATTTTTTTCCTTTGCAAGTTTTTTAACTGCTGCCATTCCGGCCAGCGCCTTGACTTCGGTTTCATTACCAGTAGCAGTTGTCTCATCCAGGTTGATTTCACTCAGCGACTTCAGTCCGCCGACAAAGGCATCCCGTCCCGCCTGCAGTACTGCAGAGAAGGGCGAGGACTCTATGATTGCCCCGAAGGCTTCTTGCCTATCCTGGATCATTTTCAGGGCAGTGTTCAAAGCGCTCTTCATTTCCTTTTTCTTCTTTCTTAGTTCTGCCGCCTGTCCTGTAGGATCGTCCGGATCTTCGGTCCAGGCAAACCAGACATTATTGATGGTAATCTGCTGAAAGAGTTCATTGCATTTCTGGAATCCGTTTACATGGTCCTGATGTTCATGGGTAACGATGAGCAGATCGATATGGCTACGTACATGTGCAGCCAGATCCTCGATATATGGCGCAAAATCGATCTTGTTTCCACGGCAGCTGCCGCAGTCGATCATTATGGTAAAAGGAGAGCTATCTTCCTTAAAAAAACGGAGCACGAAACAGTCCCCGGTCCCCATACAGTACATCCTGATCTCAACGGTTCCCGGAGTACCCTGCTCCGATACCTGTTTGTTTACTTTTGGTTTAATAGTTTTCATTGGGATAGGTTTAATGCTGGTGAAGAAATGCAAAAGGTTCGAGGTTCATCTGCCCGGGACTGCTGAAATAGGATTCAAACTCATTGGCAAAATTCTGCTGGTAAAAATTAACCAGACGCTTTAATCTGGTCATATTGATAGATGGATTTCCCTCGGCTCCGGTCTCAAGTAGTGGTTTACTCACCGCATACCTCAGCTTTAAGTGATCAAGGTCAAAGATCAGCGTACAGCCGCCAGAGAGTTCAACAAATCCTTCGGGTATCTCGTGATGCGTGTAGGGTTCATTTTTTTTGGGAACGGGAAACTCGTAAAAGACCGGGGTATCGCCGTCAAGTTTGACGGTTGAGTGCATAGCAATCGAGAAAACAACCTGATTAACCTGCCTGTTGCCGGGACCTACACGCGAGACAAGCCGGAGATTCTGGATCTGAAAGCTTGGGCCAGTGGAACGCCTGCTTTTTCTGATCCCCAGATCGGCATAATGGCCAACAAAGGCCAATCCGGTGATCTGGCTAAATGCATTGGAATTATTGAATTTTACACCTATCCTGGCATGCAGGCCCATGATCACTTCGCCTTCCTTAACATATTTTCCTGCGATATAATCCCTTGTCTTTTCATATATCTCTTTCCTGTCGGTAATATACTTGATCACATCCCCATAGCCGCGCAGGAATTTGTAGATGATGCCCAGTAGCCTTTGGGTTTCAGGATCAATCACGGCACTCAATCTGGTACTTGCTATCTGTTCATCCTTGTCAATATAGCCAATATCCAGGTCCGTGTAACGCAGCGAGTCTTCACTCAGCGTCCGGATCCCTTCGGGATAGATCCCCCGCTTCCTGAAGGCATCAATAAAGGCAAGCCGGTAATTGCGGTCATCCTCCTGGACCAGGTCACTGTCGGCTGTAATGATGGCCCGCAGAAAATCCCCGAAGGTAATATCCATCGGCGGACAGTAGTCTAATGCGCGGATACACATATTCAGGGTGTGACCAGCCGATTTGGAGGCTTCCTGCGCCAGTCTTTCAACCAGGTCGGGATGGAGTTCCCCTTCCGGCAAAATCCCTGAGCCATTGGAGGCAATCCGGAGCAGGTCTGCTATCCTTGATTTATAGATATTCAAAAAGGCTTCAAATACGGCCGCGACCAGGATGCTGCCCCTTTTATGCGGTTCGAACTGTGTCCGATAATCCTGCGGGTCAGGCTGGGTGGGCTCCCACTTCTTCGTTAAGGGATTGAAATGCCCTATCGCATCCCTGAGGCTGCCATAGTTACCGATAGCCGAACCAAATTCCTGTGCCAGTTGCCCCAAAAGATTCTGTGAGGCAAGATCGCCCCTGGTCTTCCTGATCTGGTGCTTGAGCACCTCGGGAAAGGTAAAATGCTGGAAGAGTGCCACGATATCGGCAAAGGCTTCATGAAATGCCAGCACATCCGGATTGGTGGGCTTATTATAGCTGGAATGCATACCATCGAGGATCGCGTGGGTAGTCTCATGGGCTATAATGTCATGGCTTAGCGCCGTAAAGACCAAAGAGTCCGGCATGTGCAGTGTTTCATCCGCCGGTGTCGAGGAAAAATAACCGAACAGCAGCGCTTTCTTCATGGGGCTATAATAAGCGTTCGCATCCCGTAAAGCGTGGGGCATGACCCTGAGTTTTGCAACGTATTTTTCATATACCTTGTCCTCCACTCGCTGTGGGGCCCAGAGCACCTTCCGGCCAAGTGCCTTCTCAAAGTTGGCGATCGTGGTCATCACTACGGCATATACCATCTGCTGGTGGAACATCGGATTGGCCTCACTCGGGGGAAGTCCGTCCTGGGCAAGCAGGTATGGATTATCCAGGTCTACCGGCTGATAGGTGCTCCCTGTACTAGGATCGATATCCAGTATTTCAAGATATTCCCCGCAAGGGCCCGGACCAAGCTCCTCCCAGGGAACTTTGTAAGTAATTTCGTTGATCTCTGCGGTGTCGATTTTCAGTGACAGCGATGGGTCGAAAGCGTAACCGCGCAATTTGCGGTAAAGTGGTGGTTTGAGCATGAGGTGGAGGTTAACTGTAGATGGTTCATATTTAATTCGCATTTACTGAAATGCCTAAATAAATTTAATGAATATTTATGCTTCCTGCAATCCCTATTTTTTCCTGTTCTCCACAAGTACAATTCACATTCCCTGCCTATTTTCCATTTTTGAGCCGGATAAATCCGTAAAGATCAATAACCAGCTTTTCAAGTTCCGGAGATTCGGAAACCTCATCCATCCCATAACTTCCGGACACGAGTTTCCGGTATACAAAATCGGCTAGTTTTTTCTTGTATCGCCCTGTCAGGGTACCGCCATACTCCGCTTCGAGTTTCAGGTGACGGGATACCCCTTTCAACTGCTCAGAAAGATAAGCGCCGAGCTTTTGATCGCTGGACTGGAGTGGAGTGATGGCCTTGATCTCGTCGACTGGAAATTTCAGTTCTTCAGTCAAGAAATCCCTGATAATCTTTTCAGGCAGCAGATTTTCTATCTCCGGCACCCCGGTTTCCCGGAACATAAAGTTTCCCCGCTCAATCGCCCGGTAAGCTTCGTGTTTATCTTCCTTACCATCGGTATCGGCCAAAAAGAAGATATTGGTATTGATTAAAAAGGCATCTATCTTCTCTTTTATGCCTTCATCGCCAACCGATTTGGCATCAAAGTCGTAATGCAGATGGTTAACACCTGCATACTCCATAAAGGTATAATTCAGGCCTTCAACCGGTCTATAACCCGATCCAAGTGACCGTAGATAAACATGGAGCAAAGCTTTAAGGTAAAGCCTGTCAGTGACCCCCTCTACCCACACACTGCAGTTACTGATCAGCACTGAGGCATTCAGTACCCCGAGCATTTCCAGGGTGCTGTACTCGTTTCCGGTGAAAGAAAGAATATTGGATGCGCTTTTATCGACCCTGTTAAATACCATGATCTCGGTTTCTTTCAACGCCAAAAGCGCTTCGGACAAAATGTGGTTGGAGTGGGTATTGATGAAAATGGTATGTTTTTTTGTCTTGATAAACTCATTTTCGGACAATGCACGCATGAATATGGTCTGGAAGCCGGGATGCAGGTGATTTTCAGGTTCATCTATAAAGATCCAGCTATTGTCCTTTCCGGTAAAGACGGGAAAAAGGAGGTTGATGATGGCCTGTATCCCATCGCCCAGGTTGTGGATGTCACGGTCTTCCATTTCTCCGGGTATACTAACTTTAATATGCTTTGCATCGCTACCCCGTTCCCGGTAAGCGGTAATATGGAGATCATCAGACTGAAAAAATACATTACCTAAGAATCGTTCAAATTCCCTAAACTCCCGCTTCTGCTGCTGGGTACCGTTGGTGACAAAACCAATCTTTTCATATAGGCTCAATCCCGTTTCCAGCGATAGTTTTTCCGCTTTCCCCGTAAAATGCTGAATGCGTAAAGTTTTTTCAAAAACGTCCTCTGTCATACCTTCCAACATTCTCGAAGTCCTTAATACCGGTATATAAATATTTCCATCAGATGCATCTACAAATTCCAGCGCCTTTATTCTCCTGATATATTGTTCAATGGAATTGATCACCTCGAGTTTCTGCTCATAATCCACCACCAGCCCATAGTCACCGTCGCGGATCAAATAGGTGACCTGTTCAATGCCTGATGCTGAATAACTACCAGGTCTGGAGACCATTCCATCGTCCCCGTTTATCCTTCCATAAATATTCTGGAGCAAAAGCACCAAGGTATAATAGGGTGTACAAACAGCTCTTAGAGTTTTGATATCGTTCTCCGACTTACATGTCATTAACGAGTCGTTGATCCGTTCAATTCCTTCCTGCAAATCAGCAAAGCTGATGCTGGTATCCGATCCACTGCGATCGTTAAGGAATTTTGCCAGAATCCGGTTGGTATCACTGTTACCGGCCAACACCTGTAGCTGAAGAAGGGAATAACCGCTTTCCCTGTACTTCTGATCCAATTGATCAAAAATTGTCTTACTGACTAAAAATGCTTCATTGAAACCAGCATCTGACTCAAAAACAACTTTATAATCCTGATTGATCAATGACCTTAAAAACCGGCTCTTGCGGGAATTATTCGGGCCGATAGTAATATTAAGCTCCTTAACATCATTTAGAAAGAAAATCGGCTCCCCATTGACCAAAAATTCATTATCGTTATTATCTAACCTTAGATATTTCATATAAAAAGTGTTCAATACCATCCGTAGATGACATTTTATTTCTTAAATAATTGTTTAGTCATTGCTCCACCAGCTTAACATACCCTTGAACGAATCAATATCAGTGCTCCTTTTGGCTCACGAGATAGGCAAAAAACTTAAGCTCCTTTAACTCGCTTTCCCTTAAGTGGCCGATCTCCATAATTTTGATCACCCTGAGTACTTCGTCCAGCACATCTCCTGGAAAGAAAAGCTGCACGTCTTCCCGGATCACTCGATCTGGCAGTCCATCCTTATACTCGAACAAATTGTTGACTACGATGAACCATATGGTTCTAGGATACATCCGCTCACCAAATTCCCGCAGATATCCTTCCTGGTCACCTTTCATGAGCTCTATCAGGAAAAAATTATCAATCCAGTTGGCAGAGTCGCCTGACATCCTGAAAAATTCGCTGTTGGTATGTCCCTTTAAATATTGGAGCAGGTTTTCATTCAGCCTATCGGTATAAAGCTCAATATACCTGAACACCTCACCAGGCAAATTCAGCGGCTCATTCCATTTAAGCAAAAAGTAATTGAACATGAAGCCAATCCGGTCAACCTTGTCCTTTTCCAGTGAAAGTTCTGCAATTGCGGCATTTGCCGCTTTGTGCCTATCTTTGAACAACCTGATCAAGTTGAAATATGCCCTACCGATTAGTGCACCGGAATCAACATCTGCCGGATCAGGCCTGGTTTTCCAGAATCTGGCAAAATCCCGAAAAATGTCAACGTCCTCCAGCACATAAGCATCCGCCAGATTCTCATCGGCGAGCTTCTCCAATAGTTCAACGATTTTTCCGGTACGCATGGCAGTGGTCAGGACAACGCCTTTATCGGTATCCTTCATAAAAAAATGGTCCAGGTGTTCATTGGCAACTTCCCTGGGTGCTGAACTCAACGCAAAATAGCGCTCAAAATATTCCCGGTCCCGCAGGCGCTTCACATTCCCATCCCCATCCTCACTGTGTTGTTTGATAAACAAGAAATCGAGCAGTGCTTTGGTTGTCTCCTGCTCGTAACTGCTTACAAAGGTGGCATCCAGCGAGGTACCCTGCCAGATCCCCTTACGAAAGATTTCTATAATATGGCCATACATGCGGTTATATGCCCCGGCATCAAAAGTCTTTATGGCATCCAAAACCAAAAAATCGAACAGGTTAACCTCACCGATAATATTGGGCAGACTAAAGATCAGGTTATTGAAATAACGGTTCAAGTCCCTGACCGACCTGAAATACTCCTTCAACCCATGGATCAGCCATACCGACCTAAAAGCGGTACTATTGAAAGGTTGACCAATTCTGGACATAAACACCGATATCTTGTCAAAAAAAAGTTCCCCGATCTGGGCTTCGGTCACCTGCGGAATGCTAAAATCTACCTGGATGATCTTTTCCAGGTACTTTTCCCCATCAACGCCGTACTCACGCTCCAATGCCTGAACAACTACCTGCTTGTCATAGGCCACTACGAAAATCGTGTTGGACAGGTTCAGGTTAACCTTCAATACCCTAAAGAGCATGGTGATCTCCACCGGGGTCAGCCTGTCCAGGTCATCAATCAGGATGTACAACCTGATCCCGCTATCCTCCAATAGTTTGTTTGCTTCCAGCCTCACCTCTTCCAGTGATACTACGTCCACCTTCTTGCGGTATTCCTCCGCACCCTCCAGCACACTTTTAATCATCGGATGGATATGTCCAGCAAACTTCAAATAGTCCAGATACCCCAAATACTTTTTGAATTTATCATTTGCACTGGCAGCTTTGTCTTTCCAGTCCAGTACTGAAACCGCCTCAACCACTTTTTCCAAAAAACCACGCTCCAGATCATCCCCTGCAGTGTGCCCCCAACTGTTGAAGCTTAATACCTTATAGCCGCGGCTATTATCGGTATGCAATACATCGAGGTGTTTTTTGACGTATTCCAATAGTGTCGACTTACCCGAACCCCACTTTCCACTGACCCCAACCACTAAACTCTCTTTCTGGTGCCCAAAAAACGTGTGCAGACTATTTACGATCTGTTTGGCAAATGAATCCCTACCTAAAAGGTCTTTTTCTGCAACAGTATCCGGGCTTATTATGTTATTCATATACTACTAAAAAACTTCTTTTGTTTAAACGTTGTATGCAGTTCCTTACAAATAAGATACCTGCGTTTTGCAGTCAAACGTTTTTACCTTATTAAAATCATCAGTTACCGGCATGGTCCTAAATCCATCTCACAGGGGCAGAAATTCACAATATTGAAAATATCCCTTAAGCAGGGCCAGTTCGTTATCATCCTGAACCATCCTTACTACAGCTAGGTTGGAAATAGCCCTGGAACAGGCCACATAGAAAAGCTTCTGGTTTTTAATACGGATCTGTCCGTCCATACTACTGTCATAAATACTTTTAAAGTTGTACATATTCCATAGGTATTCATCCAGGACCGCGATCACATTACCGATTCCAGATCCTTTTGTCTTATGCATGGTAATATAACCGGTCTCCTCATTCAGGTAGCGGTAATAGTTCAAGACCTCCTTAAACGGTATCTCCTGGGACAAGAGTGCTTCGGCAAAATTCTTCTTTTTTAACATGGATTCAAAAGCGTCGAACTCCTCATCCGAAAGGACGACCCGCCGATCTTTCTCCAGTCTCACCCGGGTATTGCTCCCTGCGAGATAATATCCCTCCAGCATTTTAAATTGCTTATCTGATTCCAGCTCAATTAACATCACTTCCCTTTCCCGTAAATAATTCCGGTGTCGTTCCGATTTCCTGATCAGCTTATTGTTCAGGGCATACGAAAGTGCTCCGGCCATACTCAGGTCACTTCCCAAAAGATACTCAAAATGTGCACTTATGCACGTTTTATCTTTAACCGATCGGATCATGAAACCATTTTTTTTAAGCAACCCCATTAAAGCATTGTACTCCTTCGACTCAAATGCCCTGCAAAGCCCGGCGAGTTCGGATACCTGGATCCTGGAAAGTTCTTTTTCAATCTCCTCTTTCACCTCGCTGTACCGGTCATTAAAAACCTTGTACAGGTGTTCAAATCCAACTTCGGTAGAAATTGATTTGTTGGTCAACATCAGGATTTTTGCATCAGGTTTATTGAACAGTTTTTTTGCCTCTTCGATAAGGCCATTAAGTGAAGTGGCATATTCATTCTTGTCCACCAAAGGAGAAAACGCATTTGGCTTAGCTCCAAACTTACGGTAGTAAAACTTGACCCCGCCTGCTCTCTGCGTAGGCGTCTCTGCTGACTTCAGCGCTACTTTTTGGGTGATGCCGTCATTCCTTAATACATTGATAAAATCAACTACCCCATAGGAACAGCGGAAGTTATCTTCCTTTTCCACTTTTTTCAGCACATTGGCCCCCACAAAATGCTCGACATCCCCGATACCGTCTTCATAAATACCCTGCATGGAATCACCAAACAGTCCGACCGTAGTCCGGCGGTTCGCAGGTAACAGCTCCAGGAATATCCTGACCACCTCGGCTGAGGAATCCTGATATTCATCAATGAATATGAAATCATATTTATCACTAATGATCTGGGGTAATAAGGGAAACCTTTCGCACAACGCACAGGCTATAGTGAGCAGGGAATCATGTGAAAAGCCAAGTTCTTCAAGTGAGTCAAACCTGGATTCATTATAAGCGATAATACGGTGGTCCTTTTGGGCGATGATTTCAGCAATTTTGCCGTTGAGTGCGTCTACATCATTACGGAGTCTTTGGTTAAATGTTTCAGGTTCGCGGTCATAATCGCGTTTCCCTGTAACTTTCGGTAGAACTTTCCCTGTAATGGCGAAAAGTTTCTTAGCATATTTAGTGTATACCTTTTTATACTCCTCATGCCCCGGTGAGGAGACATGTTTAATATAAAAAATTCCTCCGATCACCTCCTTGATATTACTACGATAGTTTTTGATCAGTTTATTTAAAAACGAATGGATTGTAGATATTTCGTACCGGTTACCAACACGCGCAATGAGTTCATCGACCGCTACATTGGTATGGGTAATGCAGGCTATCTTCTTATCGGGATAATTCGATGCCACATAAGCGATTATCTCTTTCAGCGATTCGGTTTTTCCACTACCGGCACCACCCTGCAGCACAAAATGTGTAAAATCATCCTCCTTTAACTGATTGCGATCAATGATGCCTTGTATTTCTGTTATTGCGTTGCTCATGATGCGATCCATTTTAGACCTTCAATAATATAAGCTGGTGTTTTCCACTTGATCTCCTTGGTTAGTGCGAGATACAGAATGGATGCGGCCAGATCAGATTTACCATCAGATTTGAGTACCCTTCCCGTCAGTTCATAATAATCCTTGCGGTCTGCGGTCAGCTCTTTCCTGTTTTCCAGCCCTGCGATGTTGTCCTTGTGTGTCACCATTTCGGCAAGGTTAATGGCCATAAAGGCATCTTCGAAGCTTCTGGCTTGATACCCGTTCTCCGGACGCTGATAGGCTACATAAATCTCCGGACTGATTGATTTGGCAGTCCCCTCCTTGATCTGTTTTAACCAGCCTTCAAATTCCGCAAGTTCCTTTTTCTCTGTCTCCCGCATATCCATTTCGGGAAGATTGGGGGCAGCATAAAAATACTTGATGGTCACATTACTGGTATTTTGCGCCTCATTGCTAGGACAGGCACTCCAGGTTCTTTTTTTCTCCTTCTCAACAATTTTAGTTCCGTCCAGGTCGGTCAAAATCAACGTGCGTATGCCCAAAAACTCTATAAAGTGTTTAAAGACCCGCGCATTTGCACCAGCTTCTATGATGGAGACGTTCTGTGAGGTTAAGGGGATATAATCTTTTTCCGCATCACGCAACTCATCATATGCTTTGATGAAATAAGGCAGCAGGATTTTCTCGGAAGTACCCTCGATAAATATAATCTTCTCCGCAAAAAACAATTCCGAGGCGTAAAGGGTAAGGTACTGTTTCAGGAATTTGAAATGTTCTTTCTTCCCTGCGTACTTAGCTTCGAGCTCTTCATGAAAATTCCTGACTTCAACATTATCCCCCGATAGCTTAAAATACCTGATATCCTCAAAATCACACTGCGAGACAATGTGCGAAGAGTGTGAGGTGATAAATGTCTGTGCGTTTGGGATCATCTTCAGGATTTCCTTGATCTTCCGGGCAAAGACATATTGCATCTGTGGATGGGTATGGGCTTCGGGTTCCTCGATAAAAAGGATATTGATGTTCCTTTTTTCCTGTTCAAAAAACTTCCTCTTGACCTCAATCTGCAATAGCAGGAAAAGGATGTTGAGGTGGCCCAGGCCGTTAAAGGTTTCCGGCAGGTAACCGTCAACTTCACCGTACATGATCTTGGAATAATTGGACATAATCGCCTTGGACTCAAGGTTCGATACCACATTCAGCTTACCTTCCACAAATTGCTTTACGTTAGCGAAATAATCCTTAAAGTGTGCCTCGTAACTGCTACTCAGACTGGCATCCATCTCCAATATCTGATCATTGATCTTTCCAAATGCCTCCCTGGAAAAAATATTTTCACCGTTAAAATAATCGGTGGCGAGCTCAGAAAGTGCGGTCCGCTTCCCTCCGGTATGATCAGAACTGGAGACATTCCGTTTGGCATGAATCACCTGATAGTTGATCAGCCGGCGGATGTCTGCGATGCTTTTTTCCACCAGTCCGGTTCTGCCGGCCGCATCAATGTCCTTGGGGTCACCATAGACATAATAGCGGGGTTTCAGAAATTTTCCCAGGTTTTTTTCGATGAAGTCTGTTCTATACTTCTCGGTGATCATCGACACCTCCGAGATCAGCTCCTCTTTTTGAATCTCACATTCAAACAGCAACCTGACCACATTATTGGCTGGGTCAAGATCCAGGATAAAATCTGAAAGATGTTCCAGGTTATCATGTTGGGTGTAAGCAATATCCAAGGCCATCCTAATGTAACAGCAGCTCAGATCTTCACCCGCCAGCACGCCGCGAATGTTTTTGCGCAAGCAGATCGAGAAATCGTTAAAATCAAACCCCAGTTTCTCCGGCCTAAAAAACTTATCAAAAAGCATGATAAAGGATGTTTTCCCAGAATTATTCTTTCCGATCAGCAATGCCAGATCCTGTTTGTTGTCAGTATTGAGCTCAACTTTGGTTCGTTTCAAGAGCCTAAAGTTTTCAATTTTTATTTTTTGAATATACATTAGCGTTAATTAAAGTATCCGTTCCTGCCGCTGCCGGGTTCCCCTAACCCTCAGCGGCATTATTATGTTGGTATTTTAATATTTTTCATCAAGATACCGAGTTACCTGCTTTTGGCCTTACGGTTTTCCGTAATCAACATATATTTTAGGTTCTGTCTTTCATTATGAAATCATTTATTGTGAAAGAAAGCCAATACAGACCTGAAAAACAATACTTACTTTTAAGTATATTACGTATCGGTGTTATTGTTCCATAAATCGTCATACCTCAAAAACTGTTACTCATCTCAAACATCGGCAGATACATCGCAATCAGGATAAAACCGACCACCAGGCCTAAAAACACAATAATAAAGGGTTCGATCATTTTGCTCAAAGTCCCTGACCGGTGTTCAACTTCCTGAATATACCGTTCGGCAATATTCCCAAAAAAATCATCGAGTTTATTGATCTCTTCCCCCACTTTAACCAGTTGGATCATTTTTGCAGGATATATTACAAATTCCTGCAAACTCCTGTGCAAAGCTTTCCATTGCATGATATCCTGCTCAACGCGCTTTAAGGAAACCTCCACCGGATAAAATCCAATGGTCTGGGCTGACATTTCAATCGCCCTGAGCAAGGGAATCCTGGTCGCAATGAGCAGGCGCATCGTATTGCAGAACCTAGCCAGGTATACCTTGGAAACCAGATCCCCAACAAGCGGAATTTTTAATAACAGTGCACTACTGATCTTTCGGAAGGATTCCTTTTTTCTCTTCCTGTATACCCAATAGCCTATTGCAGCCATAACCACCACGACGGGCAGAAACAAGCTTCCCAAAATGCCAGAAGCTTTGATCACCAGTGCAGTCATCCAGGGGAGTTCCCCCCCCAAACCGCCTGAACACATCGGTGAACATGGGCACCACAAAATGCAACATAAAAAAAAACAGCACAGGCAGAAGTACAGAGGACAATAAGGGGGTAACTCAGCGCCCCGGTAATCTTCCTTCTTTGTTCCACCTTCCGCCCGTAGTAGGCCACCAGGTTGGGGATTTCGGCAATAGTATCCACCTGTTTTCGCGCATAGTGGCCAGCTTTTTCGGTCTATATTGTTCACTCTATTTCGCTCCAAAATGGGCACTCGGCTCATTTTAAGCGGCTTTAAGCTTTCCGGAAGCCTGACCGGACTCATTGATTGTTTTGCATAGAGAAATTAAATTGTCGATGCACTAAAGGCCTTAAAATCGAAACTTATAAATCATTTGTTGGAGTATTTTTTATCGAAGGTAATTTTCTGTTAGCCCAAGGCTTAAATGTCCTTTTAGACGCTGAATATTGCCTTCTAAGGAATCACACGGAGGGTCAGTGGACCAGCAATTACGAATACTGTTTGAAAAATGACCAGGTCAGATTGGGCCGGATTGGATATATTTGGGTCAGTCTTAAGGATACCATCAAGACCAGATGGTAAAAAACGGGGTGTATAGTTTGGAATGAGAATCACTGCACACTTTTAGCGAATCCCCACTACCATCTGCACACGGAAAAATTAAGTAGTTTTCTTATCGAACCTTATATTCGTTAATATTTTTCTTCTGACACTTTATGTAGTTTTTTACGTTAAAACAGATTCTTTCTTAGGGATATTCTTGTAATTAAGTGTAAAAAATCTGGCAAGAATAACAGATCAATGAAAAAAATAGTACTGTAACCCCATTTCACATTAAAGTGACTATCTGTTTTGGGGCAAACTCTATAAGATTAATCAAAAAGCCAACATTACACAAAAGCATACCCTGATAAGGGGGCAAAGATAATCTGATATAGGGTGATGGCATGTTTAGAACCGCTTTTATTGACCCAACGTTTAATGATAACATATTGAAAGTCAAGTAAAAATGGCTGGTTTTTAATGAGCAACCCTTTAAGGTTTTGGGCTTGAGCCTGGTTAGTACTCAGTGCCGGAGTCGAACCGCCAGTGATTAGTAGCTTAAATTCCTTCCAATTTTAAAAGAGAATGATTATATTTACACTATAGCAATTGCAGCTAAAACGTATTGAGAATGATGGTGAGCGATTAGGTGAGTAAAAATTGAAAACCCCATTAATACTATTCAAACGCTGATTTTAGCACTAGGTGTAAATCCCAGCGGGATCACAGAAATCCTCCAACGCTTATTGGAGGATTTTTGTTTAAAAAGGATTTCACTGTGCTAAAATCCCAAACAGCCGTTTATTGCCCTTTTTACCCGGCCGCTCCGACACAGCAATACACCAACAATACCCTAAGATAACCCGCTCCTCACCTTTTATTTACTTGTTGTTAACCTGCAGATCTAAAGCAATGCAAATCTTTGACCTACCGAATCTACACCAGAACTACAACCCAACCGAAGTAGGTGTGAAGTTGAGTGCAAGCAGGTACGAAGCTGACCCGGCCGGAAGGTGGCTAAAACGTGGGGTAAATGTGGCGTGAAGGTGGAATTTGGAATATTCTTTTTGGAGTTTTTTAATCAGATGGATTGATTTGGGTGATCATCTCTTTTTGATTGTCCTAAGATACTAAAATTATGGTTTTTCAGGGTTATAAAGATCAAAATCAAATGGCAAACAGGATCTTGTTTTTTACAAACGCGGAATTAAGGCTTCTTCAAATTCATCCCGGAAAGCATTTTTTTATGCTGCTTTCTACCAGCAATTGGAGTTTTTATAATGGTATGACGTTATTTTTTGCTTCGCAAAACACTTTGCGTTAAGTGCGGAAATCTCTAATGCAAGCCAAAATATAGTTTTACTTATTTTTTTATGCGGTTGTATTTATGCCCGGGCCTTTCTTAGAAACCGTAACCAGTTGGATAAACCGCGATTAATTGACCTCATCTTACCAAAAATATTTTACTCATAACCCCCTTTTATTTTAAGGGCATATAAATTATTAAAAATTGGTGCAAAGGGGCAAAATAATTGGTTTTTCCAGAGAAGCCCATTGTTTTTAGCTTATTTCCAATAGCCCTAATTCACATAAACGAAGAGCAGTATGTTTTGCTTTTTCAAAGGACATTCTTTTGCTCCAAAAGTATATCACATCTGCAAAGGTCTCCATATCCTGTGTCTCCATAAGCAAAGGAAAGATTTCTATGTTGTCTATATAGGCTATTTCCCTTTCAATATCGGGATGTTGGATAACATTCTTCAACAAAAGCCGATCGTTTTCGACACAGACTGCTTTAACAAATTTAATCTGTGGCGAACGCCTTATTTTTTTATACCATAATTGGTCTATTGCATCCGCAGGCCATGCCCCATTCGTTACCTTATCATGCTTGTTCCCTAAAATACTTCTTGATAGCTTAAGCCTAAGTTTTCGTTGAAAAGCAGTTTCATTATCCTTTGCTAAAATATTAACCCGCGCCCTTTCTTTCCAAAAGTTGTTATCGCTTTCAGGCCATGCACATTGATAATATTCACTCGTCCATTTTAGATGCTGAGTTACCGATTCCGCCATATGATCCTCGAAGAAATGCCGGGAAATCTCTTCATCGCCGGACTTAAGGATGTTATTGACTGCAACTACAGTCTGTAGTGAAAAACGCATTGCTTTCTCTACCCCGGTTGAAGACAGCGGATCGAGTGTAAAAGCGGCCTCACCTATCCTGATATAATTATTGTCCCAAGGTTTATGATGGCTATAGTTTAACACCATACAGCTCTGGATAGCAGAAGGTACGAAGCCTTTAAGCCCACCTTTAAACAATAATGAAGTGGAAATCCTGTCGCAAAAAAGTTTGTAAGGAGAAAGCTGCCGAAGATCTTCCGGAGCAAAAAAAGCCATCATCCTAAATCCATCCTCAGGCAAAGGTGATCCCCACAACCAGCCGGATTTTTGTGCCTCTACCAGTGTACATGCCGGCATCAAAGCCTTATTCGTGTTTCCGTAAAGGGCAACCATAGGCGGAGCTGTAATGATCCTATCGGTCATCCTGCCTCCACTCCTGCCCCTCGAGTCGAGAACGAAAACTGCTTTTAGCTCCCGATGTTTATCATCCACCCTGATTACTACTTGCCAATGCGCTCCTTCATTACGGAAAGTTTCGGTTTTCGCAGGCTGGAATAAAATAAGTCCCCTTGAAACCGCCAATTGCAGCATATCATGGTCTAGCCGGCTTCTATCTACCATTATCCCTCCACCATGATTCCTAAACTCAATATTCTCATCTTTGGCATTTTCCCAGATCACCTGTGCAGGCAGTCCATCGATATACCCACGCCCCTTTAGCAAATGACTGGCACCGAGATAATCAAAAATATTCCGCACGCCTGCTGACAAGGACTCCCCGATCTGTGGGCGCGGAAAAACATGTTGTTCGATCAGTGCCACGCGATGTCCAAGCTCAAGCAGCCTCAAGGCTGCACAGGTTCCTGCGGGTCCTCCGCCTATGATTACTGCATCAAATAATTCAATGTCGCCCATAAAAACTGGCTTAATTGAACCAACCTGGCGCCAACCTTGAAATACGCTCATGGGCCTGAATGGTATAATGCAGCCATCCCCGGATATAATCACAGGCATTTCTCCCTTTATCGAGCACTTCATGATGGCAGCCGCCGCCACAGAGATAGCGGGCCCAACATTGGTTACACGGAGACTGCTGATGCACATGCCTTGATTCCAACCAGCCATTCTGTAGTTCTGCATCAATACCGTTTACAATATCGCCCATACGTCCATCCGGTTCATTAACAAACCTGTGGCAAGCGGCAAGTTCTCCATCAGCAGATACTCCCATGTATCCCGCTCCCGCGCCACATGGATAAGGACGATGTGTGCCCTTATCAATTTCTTTAAGGGCATTAACCATATTGAGATAAGGATAACGTACGCCCTGGAGTACTTTCTTTTCAAAATGCAGTCCACAGGCAATCATTGCCCCGAGTAGCTGCTCAAGGTCTTTTTCATCCATTTCACCTTTTCCATTACTGGAATTAAGCAATGGAGAAAACCCTACGCTATGGAAGCCCATCCCGATAAATTCTTCAAGAACTTCCAGCAGGTTCAGGTTGGCAGGGGTAACTGTTACCCTGGCCGACACCTGCATTTTTCGCTGGATCTGTAGCAACGGTCTGATGTTTTTCATGATCTGATCGTAGGTACCTAAACCGCCTTTCAATGGCCGCTGCGCATTATGTTCCTCCTTTAATCCATCAAGGCTGACCGTAACCGAGAAGGCATGTTCTTCAAAAAAAACGGCATCATCTGCGGTTAGTAATGTTCCATTGGTGGTAATTGAAAACCCAACGCTAATATTTTTTTCAGCCGCTTTTTCGGCTGCGTATGCAGTTGCAGCCCTTATGGCTTTGCGGTTCAACAAGGGTTCCCCACCAAGAAAAGTGAGCTGTACTTTGCCGTTTTCCGGACAGTCTTTAAGCAGCAGGTCGATCGATCTTAAGGCCACATTAAGCGGCATGCTTTTCATCGCACCACCAAAGCTACCCTGATCAGCATAACAATAGGTACAGCCCATGTTACATTTTTGGGCTATGGCCAATGAAAGGGCATAAATTCTTGGGCTTTTCAATGGCTCATCATCTATTTTCAGCGGCGCGTCAAGCCCCATATCGATCAGTTTGTTTTTAATGCCTTTTTCATCTTTTGATTTCAGGAGCACCCGGAATTCTTCCTCAGTCTGAGGAGAAATCTTATAAAGCATAGTGCCATTGGCAATCAACAACTGCGTTTGTTGCCCGCCCTTAACCAGGTGTACCTGAGGAGATGCGGGCCTGGATTCAGCAGCATTTTTTTTCGCCATCCTGCCAGCTATATTGCTAGCAGGAGAATCTGTTTGTATAAGCGTTGACATAAGTATCTGCTTTTCTTATAGATATATTTACAGTTCCTGATCTGTTCCGGTCGCATCATTTCCCTTAATGATGAAACTTAGCTCACCCTCCCAGTTCCTGAACAAGTCATCATAACTTAATAGACGTGAATCTGTCCTGTTATCCGGGATATATTCACCCGTTCTTTTCTTGGCCATCCAATTGTCGCCGGCACTCAGCCCTTTTTCATCCGGTACCACATTTACAAAATCCGGACGGCTGGCCGCCCAGTAATAACAGGCGCATTCACGGTAATCGTTCTGCCAGGGCGCACAAAGCCCTTGGGTCATTTCTCCCGGTTTGATGATCTCCTGAGAAAAAACACTTGTATCGGCCTCAAAGAAATGATTTACTTTTAGGCTTACCTTTTGGTACATTTTTTCGTTATCGAGGTCTTTTTCTAAAGCAACAACCTCTGTTTTGGAAGGCCCGATAGTAAAGTGGCATATCACTTCCTGTCCCTGTTTCTGAAGAACCTGGGCCATAGAATTTGACCATTCCATAAAGGAAACCCCGTTTGGATTGGCAGCAGTAATCAAGGGAATACTGTCTCCATCCGGAAACACAGGACCAGAGGTAGCGACCATGGTTGGTTTATGCGCTATGGCAACAAGACGGCAGTCTTTCAAGTGTTCGAAGTCTGGACCAGTTTCGACAACGTAGTTGTTGTTTTCTATGAGTACGATTCCATCGAATGCACGGCGCCAAAGGTTCCTGAAATCAAATTCCAGACCAGGAAAACAGTTAGAAATCGCTGCCCTTGGCAAAATAGAAAAAGGATTTCCCTCACCAAGGTAATGCAACTGGGCAGTAAGATTCGATGCCTCAAGGGCTTTATCCTTTAAGGAAGGTTTCTGAACCGCTCCCGCAGCCTGACCATCCTTAAAAAGTGCCCCGGCGGCGGCCTGGATTACCAGATTGATCTGACGATGGGTTAATGTCAGTGAGCGCCCATCTGCACCGCGCATCAGCGCGGGCATCTTGCGGAGTGTCGGGCTTGAAAGGTCACCAATTTCATCGGGACGGCGGAGCGCATCGGCAAACCATGCAGCAGCCCCTGTACTGAGTCCACCGAACACCCTTTCATGCAGGGCGCGCAAAGCCAGGTTATCTACAATTGATGTAGCCATGATCGGCTCGTAAAGGCGGCCAAAGTCATTGGTATTCTGTCTCACCATTGTACTGGCCGCATTCTGTATGCCCTCAAAAGAATTGCCGTTCATCACGCTGGTATTCATCAGTCTGATTGTTTCCAGTGCCCTTCTGACAATTTCTTCTGCCTCTTCAATTTCAACCTCACCTTTAACTTCTGGCCCCAGCAGGATCTGCTCAAGCTCATCAGAAACTACCCGTACCGGAAGGGTATCAGGTGCAAATGCAGGAGGTCCTGCGCTGATATGTGCCCTCGCAGTAAGCGTGTGGCTTTCATTCTTTAAGTGAACGGAGACAAAACCATCACATTCATCATCCAGATAACCCCAGCTGATCCTATCATTATTGGCAAGATAATATCCGGCAAAAATCTGTGCAGGGTTGGTGTAAGTGGGTTCACCTACCCCCTTTTCACAATAACCCCTCCAACCTTTTTCTTTATCGTAGATTACCAGATCATCAGAATTGATAATCGGATCCGGCTGGTCGAGCTTTGTCTCGCTTTCATTCCTAAAACGGCTTGAGCCATATACTTTTCCCGCCCCAGGGGTGAAACGGAACCTAACTTCTGGAAATTCATCTGTAGGCGAAATAAATTGTACCGATCCCAATGGCAAGGTCTTTCCAGGAAGGAAGTTTTCACTCTTACCTAGCAAAGGCAAGGCAGCATGGCTATTGATGCCAAAAGTCTTTGCATATATCTTATCCCCATCTTTTCCGGTTCTTCTAAAAATCTTGATATTCCCTACCTCTACGTCCCAACTGATGTCCTTTAAGCTATAGCCAGCTTTTGACAATAATGATTCTGTTAAAGGCACAAGTGTATCGCCATCTTCATCCGTAAGTGCAAAAACTTCAAGAAAAGGAGCTACAGGATGGATTCTGCCATCCTTTGAATCTATGGCGGGCACGTCCTTAAAACTGATCTGTTTAGGTAGCTCACCGGTAATTTTTCCTGATACTGGATCAACACTAAAAGTCTGTTTTGGAAGGATATTCCTGAAATCAAGCGGTTTTTCCCGGGACAGACCAAGATCATATGCAGAGAGAGGAACAGTAGAGGAGCCTAAACGGCCGATAGCAATCGGTGGAAGGATGCGCAGCGCTAAAATTTTCATAACAATAAAATTTAGGTTATTATTTAGAGGTAGAAATAAGTTCTTTTATAATGGCAGAAAGTCCCTGGTCGGCTTCCCTTAATACATATAGATATTTAAGGTTGGCGGGCGAAACATAAGGTATAAGACTTTCGATAACGGTTTCACTGGCGTCAATAAGATCCTGATGTTCCCGCCAACGGTTTGTTTCCCCCATCGGCAGATCAAGCGTGTAGGGAATACTGAAGGGCGGGCCTGCCATTTTATCATCTGTTCCTGGCGGATTAAGAGGGGTCTGAACAAGTACATTTGAGATACTTCTTAAATTGTACATTTCTCCAAATGTAGCATTGATGATTGTTGCCCTTGGTGAAGTAGCGCCGTTATTGTTAAAACCATTATCCAACAGGAAACTGTGGGCAAGATAATTTAACAGCATCCTGTAGCGGACATTAAAGAGATGTGCCCATGCCCTGGCTTCGGGATTGGTTATCGCATCTTTCTGATAATCCGTTCCAACATTAATGGAAGATTCTAAACTATCATCAGACTTCCTTTCAGCAATAAATGGATTGGTGGCCACATTCCTTGAGGGCTCCCATGAATCACCTATTTCTTTCTCCAGTTCACGCAGTTCTTTGTAAACAAATAGGAACCGTTCGAAGTGCGAAGGCTTATCTGCATTCTCTTCGATTGTTGGCGCCTCACCCTGCTCAGAGATTTCCAATAACGCGGCGTAGGCATCATCCCTACAGGTCAAGGGAGCCACAAGCACATCAGGCGCTCCCTTTGGACCCGAATGCGAACTACCTCTTTGTCCTCCCGTATATCCACGCCCCCATTCATCGAATTTGGCCTGAAAAGGGTAGGTATTAGCCTGAAAAAGTTCGTCAGGAATCTGTTCCGAGTCATTGAGCAAGCTTAGAATGACCGTAAAAAGAGCACCAACCCGGTGTGGATCTTTGGTGTCTTTATATACTTTTTCCTTCACCTCCACCGCAATCGGATCATCGCTGTTGATCCACTCTTCAGGAGATTCTGCATATACATATTTGGCGAGTGAATTTAAAGTTAGCCGCTCGAGTTTAAATGGAAACGGGTAGAACGGTGTATCCCAGGGATAATCCATCCTACCAAAGTTTAATGGGGCACCTATTAGTTTGAGAACGTTTTGAACTGAGATAAAATGACCCATTTCTTCCTTCGCAATTCCAAGGATAATATCCTGCCAGCCTTTCACCTTCTGCTGATACTTTTCAGGTATTTTTGAGCCACCAATGCTATAGCCTGCATATAAATACTGGAGCATCAGCCCATGTTCAATTTCTGCATTGATATAAAGCAAAAAGGAGAGGTAATCTTTGGCATTAAACTCGTATGGTATTTCAACTTTCAGGCTTTTGGGACCCCGAATACCCGGATCTTCAACAGTTTCAACAGCCTGGAAACTTTTAATCCCGTTGGCCTTCATTACAGCCGCCGTCCGATTGCTTTCGGCCAACTGAAACACAGGCTTTAAAAATCTTTCAAAATTGTTTTGCATGGTTTGGTTTTTAGAGGTTAAAATTTTATAATCCTTATTTCTTTAATACGATGGCTATGGTGAGGGGAGGCATTTTAAATTCACTGGATATACAAGGTTTTTAAACAGATACTTCCTATTTAAAGCCGTCTATAGCAGCATATTATTTGTTATGCTCACGTTCAGGTGGTAGGATAGAAACGATGGTACGGCAAAATAGAGTCAATATGCACGGAACTAATAGAGCTTTCGAAAGAAATTTTAAAAAAGGGAACAAGATAACTTGAATGGCAGTGAAATAAGACAAGCTTATAATACCTGCCATTATCTTGATGGATGATTTGATTAGAGAGCATAATAATGAGACGTTTTTTTAAGTTATCATCTAATGTAGTATTTTTATATTAAAAATACTACAAATTAAGTATTAACAAATTGTAAAATATAAAATACAATTAACGCTTATTATTTTGCAACTAAAGTTAAATATTGTTGGACAGAAATAGGGAAGTCAAAGTATAATTAGAATTTTCTATTCTTATGGCTTTACAAGGTGCGGGCAAACCACTTTTAGAAGCTAATATCATTAAATTTCCAGAACTTAAGTTACATAGCGAACAAGAAGGTAGATCGTACACTCAGCAAATTTTAAATGACCAAATTTTAACTGCAGCTGATAAAACATGGGAAAAAGGTGACTACAACGAATTCATTAAAATTATTAGTCGAACTAACCTGAACAGGATTCCATCCTCCTACCAACTGAAATACAAAATAGCTCAAAAGAGAGTTCAGCATTTAGCAAAGCCACCTTCTCAGTAATGTTCGTGGAACTCCATGAAGTTCTGCTAATCCTTTCTTGGATTGCCCTGCTAGATATTCATTGACTAGCTTCAACCTAAATTCGGCTGAGTACTTTCTTCGCATAAAAATGCCCCCAAATAGCGTCTAACTTTTTGGGGGCAGTGCATTTATTCTCTTGTGCTTTCAATAAACACTCGTAGAGTGCTTCTTTTTCTGCGTGGAGTTTTTTAATTTCTTCTACTGTTTCCATTAGTTTATCTAATGGGTTGAATGTGTATTTATAATTTTCTGCGTATGCAACTGAATCGTCCTGAAAAGTATTGGCAATTATATTTACAGCTCTTTCTTCATCAAAATTCCTGATTGCCTCTTCTGGCACCTTTAATATTTTAGCAATTTTCGGCTAAAAGAGCATCTTCAATCTTTTCTTTAGATTCTAATACCGAAATCCTTTTCAGGCTCCAATCATCGCCCAAAGAAACGGCAAGCCCTTCCTGTTTTATTCCCATCATTTCACGGAAATGTTTCACATTTCTACCTTCATGCACTTTATTTGTACGATCAGTTGTAGTACTCATATCGGTATTATTTTAATCAAATGTAATAAATCTTATGTACAGTATTAGAATAAATAGAGCCGATTAATTTATTCAGGGTTTTATACCAGGCCTTAAGGTGGATACTTTATAACTCCTTGATAAGATCTCTTGCAGGACGTGCTTTTAGTTTGCCCTGAAGCACCAGTTTAAGATCTTCAACTGCTTCTTTTAACTCATCAGCTAAAATAGCATTTTCATCAGAAAAAGGTGTTGTCTTACAAAAGACAGGCTGCTTAACAGCTCCATTACAATAGCTGCCTTACTCATTCCTATAACTCACCAAATTATTAATCAAGAGGTAAATAGCAGATGCCGAATTGACGACTATCAGCAGGAGCACTTAAATGATTTCGTCCAGATAGATCTCAATTTGGTCGATTAAATTTGGCTGAGCCACTGGCTTTGATGGAATATTCCTTAAATTCAAGTAGACAAATGATATAATTATTTGTCTACCTGAATCCACAATATTTGATTCTTATATTTACGCTTAGAAATAATTTAACCTACTTAAAGTGATCTATGATAAAAAGCTACTGTGTTAAAATACTATTTGCAATTCTATTATTTATTATTATACCAACTGTTTTGAAAGCACAATTAAAAATTTCTGGTAAAGTGGTACAGGATGCGGATAAACCAGTTGACATGGCAGAAATACATTTATATAACAAGGATAGCGTAGCTGTGAAATTAAACTTTTCAGATGAAAAAGGAGATTTTGAGATCATTACAGCTGCGGGTGTTTACCGGATACAGATCAGACAAATGGGCGCTGTACTTTTCAATAAAAGTATAACGGTAGATAAGGATATAAATTTAGGAACAATACAGGTGGTCAATACAAAAGACCTGCAGGAAGTAAACATCGTTTCAAAAAAGAAATTGATTGAGCGGAAAATTGACAGGTTGATTTTTAATGTTGAAAATTCTACGGCTGCTACAGGGGGAACTGCACTGGATGCATTAAGTGTAACCCCAAGGATAAAAATACAGAATGAGCAGGTTTCGATGATCGGTAAAAAGAGTATGTCGGCGATGATAGATGGAAAAATTGTTTTATTATCAGGGATTGACCTGCTGAATTTCCTAAGAAGTATTCCTTCAGACCAGATAAAGAGCATAGAGGTGATCACCGCACCCCCGGCTCAATATGATGCGGAGGGCAATAGCGGCATGATCAATATTAATTTGAAAAAATCAAAGCTGAACCAGTGGAATGCCGCTTTTAGAAGTTCTTATATCCAAAGCGCAAAGCAGACCGGATCACTGGGCGGCAGTTTTGATTATCAAAAAAATAAACTTTCATTTTATACCAACCTCAATTACAAGGATGGCTCAACCGCCCCGGTTGAAACCAGCAGGATCTATTATCCGGCAGGCAGCTGGAATGAGGAAACACACAGACAGGTCTTTCAACGTTTTTTCAATAGCAGGATTGGTGCTGATTACCAGATAACAAAGAAATGGAGCCTAGGCATGCAATACCTGGGAAGCAATAACAGGCCACGGATTGAAGAAAACAGCGTAACTTCTATCTATAATCCCGCCTATACACAAATTGATTCGTATATCAATACCGTAGCGCAAAACAAGGGAAGGAACAACAGTAATTCCTTTAATATCAATTCCACTGTAGATCTAGATACAGGAGGCAAAAAGGCGATTTTTAACCTGGATTATTTCCAGTTTAATAACAATGATTACAGAAATTTCAATAGCGCAGGTTTGTTATCAGCAAATAATATAAGTGCACAGCAGATAGAGAACTTTTCCGCAAAGGCAGATTTTGAACATCCTCTAAAATGGGTCATACTCGGCTATGGAGCAAAGGTATCATCGGTAAAGACGAAAAACGATGTGAAATATTTTGAGACCACTTCAGGCATACCGGTGTTTGATCCATTACAAAGTAACCGGTTCAATTATACGGAAAACACACAGTCGGTTTATATCAAGGCAGATAAAAAAATAAATGAGGCCTGGGAAACACAGCTGGGTGTCCGGATAGAAAATACACAGACCAAAGGCATATCCGAGTTAGCCGAACCATCAATTAAAAACAACTATGCCAAGCTTTTCCCTACGTTTTACCTGACGTACACGCCCATTGAGAAACACGTTTTTGCAATCAATTACAATAAGAGGATCAACAGGCCTTCCTACAGTAGATTGAACCCGTTCAGGTGGTATAGCAATCCGTTTTCATATACTGAAGGGAATCCTTTTTTGCAACCTTCTTTCAGTGATAATATCGAGTTGAATTATACGCTAGATGATAATTTTTCGAGCAGTGTCTACTATTCCCATACAAAAAATGGGTTTGAGCAAATTACGATTATCGACGACCAGACTAATATTCAGCGGACTGTAGCACAGAATTTTTTTAATACTGCTGTTTTAGGGGTTACTGAATCGTATACTTTTACCAAGCTCAAATGGTTGTCGGCCACCTTGTCGTTCGACTGGAATTATAGCCGCTCTAAATCGCTCATCCCTATCACGAATCAAAACCTGGATGGCGCAAATGCATACCTTTCTGCTAACAACGATTTTATCCTGACCCGTAATAAGGCTTTATTGCTGAACGTCTCATACTGGTACAATTTTAAAGGTACATCAGATTTAGACAGGAATAGTGCCTACAGCCAGTTTGATGCGGCTATTAAATACATAACACCAAACAAAAAATTGCAGGTTTCATTAAACGCGACTGATATTTTTAAGAGTAATACGCCGGTTTATACAAGTTATACCAATCAAATCCGAATCGATTATAAAAATTACTACGACCTTAGGTCTGTCCGCCTATCCCTCTCTTACTCTTTTGGCAACAAGTCTGTCAGTGTGCAAAAAAAGGAAGTCGGCAATGCAGAGGAGAAAGAGCGGACAAATTAAATGATAAAACCCTATTTCCAGGTAAAGCATAGTGACTAAAAACACCATGCATGGAATGCTATGGATAAAAATACTGCTTGCAAGCGATACCAATGAAGAATCTAATGTATGTAAACTTTGATTCACAGTCGAAAATGTCAAATTTTATCAAAATGGAAAATCCAATTTTAAAAAGAGCTTTAAGCTCACTGAGTGCAATCAAACAAGATAGCGCTAAAAATTTTGAGGTAATTAGTTCTTTAGAATCCGTAAAAGGTGGTTACACTGCACCACTTGGTTGTTCGAACTGTAAAAAGAAACAAACTGTCACACCACCGACAACTCAAAGCTAAAAATCCGGAAACATTGGGCTGATAAAAAAGCCCAATGTTTCAATTATAAGTGTACATGTACTTAATTGAATTGATATGAATTTTGTAACATCAAGATATATGGCCTTCTCTGTGCCTTTTGAAGAAACTAACCGGGAAAAAAGGCTGATCTACTCTACCAGGACATCGGTAACAGCGCTAATTGATGAAATAGTTTTTGAAAAATTACTGATTAACAACTTTAATGATATTGACAGCGAATTGCTCGACCTGCTGTTTTCTATGGAAATCATCATTCCCGAAAATGAAAATGAGTTCGAGGAAGTAATGGTCCAGAATAATTCAATGCTTACCGTCAATTCTCATCTGGATCTAACTATTCAGCCTACGGCGAACTGCCAGCTTGGTTGCCACTATTGTGCACAGGAACACTCTAAGGTAAATATGGCAGATGATGTTTATGATAAAACACTGGAACGCGTACGCTCCAAACTTGAATCACAAAAATTTGAGCACCTGTCTGTGACCTGGTATGGAGGTGAACCATTAAACGCTCTTACACAGCTAAAAAGGATCAGTACCGAAATCATTGGGCTCTGTGAGAAGAATAAAGTAATTTATGATGGTTCTATTATCACAAACGGATTAAGTTTGAAACCTGCGGTATTTAAAGAATTGTATCTACAGCACAACGTTCTCAATTACCAGATTACGCTTGATGGTACGGCGGAATATCATGATTTGCGCAGGATCCTTAAGCTTGGCGGAGAAACCTTTGATATCATCTTTAAAAATATCATCGATATCATCCAACTGCCTTTTTACCAAGAAAAAAATTCGCAGCCTATCTTAATTCGGACCAATATCGACAAGACCAATCTTGCAGGGATAAAGCCTTTGGTGGACTTATTTGCAGCAAACGGTGCACAGGGAAAAATACAATTTAGCTTTGCGCCGATAGTAGACTGGGGAGATAAAAAATATGGGTCGTCCGACGGCTTTACGAAAAAAGATTTTGCCGCTATAGAAATTGACCTAATGCTGTATGCGCACCAGAAAGGTTTCCTCATCAGTGGTTCGCTGCTCCCAAAAAGAGAATATATGCCTTGCATGGTCGTAGCTAAAGATTCTGAGGTTTTTGACGCTTTTGGAAACGTATACCCTTGTTATGAATTCACGTATACCCCTGCTTATAAAGATGATATTCATAAGGTCGGGAACTTACTGGATGAGAATTTTACACCGAATGAGTTTGCCACCACCCGCAACTGGTATACGGATATCAGAAAAGATGATTTTGCTACCTGCAATAAATGTGAACTGCTACCTGTATGCGGCGGCGGCTGCGTTAAAAACTGGTACAACGAGGAGACGGGTTGCCCGAGCTTTAAATTTAATTTCAGCGACAGGTTACTGATTGATTATTTAAACAAAAACCATGCTTTAATTCTATAAATATGATTACGGACAGTACGCTTTTTAATACCATTATCGCAACACTCCCATCGTTTGAACAAGTGGAAGATTTTGACCGGGAAAGTATCTTTACGGAACTGCTGGATTTTTCTAAAACACAATCAACTCAGGAGGATATTTTCAAGATGTATTTTGAGTATAATAAGTATAAAAAAATCCTTCACTTTTTAAGGGTGGGCGACATTATACTGGCTGAATACAACCTGAAGTATATTGCGGACAAAAAGATTGAATACTCCAACAGCCGGTCTGCGATTTGCATGGAAAGTCTCTATTCCCCGGTAGTCGCCTATTATTATTATAAGAAAAAGGATTATGAAAATGCGGACAATAACCTGAAAACCGCCTATGCGAAGTTTGATGTTTTATACCAACAAGGTTACAAAAATGTAGTGTTCAATTTTGTTGAACAAAAAATTAATGAGTTCAGGATTTTTATCCATACGGGCGAGATAGATAAGGCATTATGGATCATCGAAACACTGGTGACCAATATCATTTCGCAGGATGGTTTTTATCATTTTGACTGCAATTTCAGAGCGGTTTGCCTAAGCGAAGCGGAACTGGTTTCTTACCTCAACTACTTGTTTGATATCTGCAGTGCGTACCTGTTGATTAATAAACATACGCTTCGGAAAAATGAAGAGGTGGCTATAAGTTTTATTGACCAGATGCTTCGTGTTTTAGTGGTACCGGTGAAAGACGAGGTAAATACTCAGTTGCTGATGACGTTTAAGGGTTTGGAAATGATTTACCGGCAAGCGGATATGGACTTCTTTACAATGATAGTAAATCTGCCTGCGGAATTACTGAACAAAAATACTTGCAATAGTTTCGCCTATATTTTTTACAAAACGATCGTTGAGAGGCTTTACAACAGCGATAGCCAGCTTTATGAAGAGGCAATCCTTTTTTTTAAGTCTACCAAAAAAAGCAAGGTTTACAGCCTGTTCATTCAAAGGTTGCTCCAGGATGAAAAGTTAAGAAAAGTACCGGTAACAGCTAATTCTTTATAAATGAAGTTTATGCACCAGCACGACCAGATGGACTGTGGCCCGGCTTGTCTATCTATGGTGGCAAGCTATTACGGAAAACACTATTCATTGCAATATCTTCGGGAACACTCGTTTTTAACAAAAGAAGGTGTTTCATTGCTGGGCCTAACCGAAGCGGCGCATCAAATCGGGTTCGAAACTTTAGCGGTCAAACTAACTGTAGAACAATTGATTACCGAAAAGGAAAGGCTGCCCCTTATCCTTCACTGGAACCAAAACCATTTTATAGTATTGCACAAGATTTCATTTCGGGTACTGACCAATAGTTACCATTTTCATGTTTGTGACCCGGCGCACGGCAGACTGGTTTTAAGTAGTGAAAATTTCAAAAAATCATGGATTACTGACGACCATAAAGGCATTGCTGTGCTATTATCGCCATCTGAAAAGTTTCATGAATATGAGGGTACGGTAAAAAAGACAATTACACTCCAATATATAATGGGTTTTCTCACTCCGTTCAAAAAACAACTGGTTGGTGTGTTTTGCCTGATGCTGCTTGGTAGTTTACTCACTTTGGCTCTTCCTTTTTTAACGCAAAGCCTGATCGACAGGGGGATTAACGCGCAAAACCTGGGTTTCATTACGATTATCCTGCTTTCACAACTATCTATTTTCTGCGGAGTACTGATCTTCCAGGTGTTACGTAACTGGATAATGCTATTTGTAGGTACAAAAGTCAGTATTTCCATTATTTCAAATTTCCTGAAAAAACTGTTGGAATTGCCTGTAAGGTATTTTGATACCAAGTTGATGGGAGATTTTAACCAAAGGATACAGGACAATGAAAAGATTGAAAATTTCCTGACTTCCCAAAGTTTGCTGACACTCTTTTCTATGATGACCTTTTTTGTATTTTTTGGAGTGCTATGGTACTACGACTTTAAGATTTTACTGGTCTACCTGCTGCTTACGGCACTTTCTGTAGGTTGGTCGCTCTATTGGCTCACCAAAAGGTATGTGCTGGATTATTTTAAGTTTCAGCACCGCGCCGAAAATCAGGAAAGCATCTTTGAAATCATTAACGGGGTAACGGAAATCAAGCTTAACCAATTTGAAGATTTTAAGCGCAACAAATGGGAACAAATACAGGAAAAACTGTTCAAAATAAATATGAGGATTTTAAAGATTGAGCAGGTTCAGTTAGCTGGCTTCGAGTTTATTAATCAGTTGAAAAATATTCTGGTAACCTACCTTTCCGCAACCTTTGTAGTAAGAGGTATGATGACCCTGGGAGAACTACTAAGTGTCTCTTATATTGTAGGACAAATGAATGCGCCTGTCAATCAGTTACTGCAATTTTTCATTTCACTGCAGGAAGCAAGGTTAAGTTTGGAAAGGTTAACGGAGGTCCAAGAACATGAACCGGAAGAACTAATTAACAGCAGCCAATTAATCCCTTCAGCAGTATCTACAGCAATACATGTAAAGAATGTTTCTTTCCAATACGAAGGGCCAAAATCACCTTATATATTGAAAAACATCAATCTCAATATCCCTGAAGGGAAGATTACAGCTATAGTAGGCGCAAGCGGGAGTGGTAAATCTACGTTACTAAAATTGCTGTTAAAGTTTTACGATCCCACCAATGGTGAAATTTTTTATAATGGAACGAATATCCTGAATTTATCTCCGAGAGCACTACGCAAGCAGTGCGGGGTAGTTATGCAAGATGGATTTATATTTTCAGATACGATCGATAGGAATATTGCTACTGGTGATAAAGTAATTGATCCGGAAAGGTTAAAGGATGCTGTCCGAATTTCTAATATTGGAGCATTTATCAATAAACTTCCATTGCAATACCATACAAAAATAGGTGCTGCTGGAAATGGTATTTCAGGCGGACAAAAACAAAGGATACTGATAGCACGTGCGGTGTATAAAAACCCTCAGTATATATTCTTTGATGAGGCCACCAGTGCGCTGGATGCAGAAAACGAAAAAATCATACATGATAACCTGCAGGAATTCTTTAGCGGCAAGACTGTAGTGATTATTGCGCACAGACTAAGTACGGTGAAAAATGCGGACCAGATTATCGTGTTAAAAGAGGGAAAGATAGTGGAACGGGGTAACCATAAAGAGCTGGTTAGCAATAAATCAGATTACTTTGATCTGGTCAGGAATCAGCTCGAACTGGGAAACTGATTTCGTCTGACAATGCCTATCCGGTAAATTAAATTTTCTTCTAATTAGTTAATCTTGCTGTATATTTATTTTTTTAAAAAAGGCATTTCTATACTGCAACCCAATTGGAACCTCTTTATTATTCTCCTTTAATATCACCTTGATTTTATCTACACTCCTGATCTTTTCTATACTGATGATATATGATTTTTGGATACGGATAAACCTGTTCCCGGGCAAAATCTTTTCCAGTTCTTTCATTGTACACATGGTAATAATAGTTTTATCAGCGTTAATGATCCTGACATAATCTTTCATTGCTTCGATGTAGTGGATATCATCATATTTTATGATGACCGTTTTGTTCCTATCTTTAATCTTCAGGCAGTCTTGGTCAAATCCAGTACTATGATGATGACGGAGATATTCAAGTGCTTTATTCACTGCTTTATTAAGACGGCTGAAAGAATAGGGTTTTAAAATATAGTCTAAGACATCCAGCTCGAAACATTCAACTGCAAAATCGGAATGAGCAGTGATGAAAACCACAAGCGGTGGGGATTGGAGTGATCTCAAAAAATCAGTACCGCTCATTTCAGGCATGGAGATATCACTGAATACCAGATCTATGCTGTGCTCTTGTAAATACGCAATAGCCCCAATAGCATCATTAAAACTCCCTCTTAATTCCAGACCAGGTATCTGACTGATATAGTCTTCTAGGATTTCACGTGCATGTGGCTCATCATCAATTATTATACAAATCATTTATGAACTAAAAAAGTATTCAGAAATTCTATTTAAGTCGTTACCGGCAGCATCATTAAAGGCAATATCCCCCGTTTCGGCTATCGTGCATACATCGGTATTGAAATAGACAATGTTCTTTTCCCACGTATATCTTTTACTTAAGAATCTATGAATATCATAGTCCTGGATGCCGCCTATTTCCCACCCGCAAGTAAGCTCCAGAGCGTCTTCCAGGATATGAATGTTATTGTTGAATAAGGTGCCGTTGTTTTCTCTTCTTGGAGAAAAAAGAAATAGGTTTTCTGACATTACTGGAGGGCGTTAGATTATATTTTAAAATTAATAATTTTTATCAATTAACCTAACGTAATTATTCCCTGTTTTTCAGCCCGTTCCCTTATAGGGCGGGCTATCCGTTCCAAGTCCGCGCTTCGCTGTGGGCTTTCCTCTTCTATCCCTAACGCTTTTAGTCCAGCTGTTTCTAAGCAGGATATGATGATGTAGTTGGGTGAGTTTTCCGGCAAGTACTTTTTTCCAGGCGAAATGGCAAAAGCGCAGCTAAGGTAGCGGGCTGCCGGAAACCTTTCAAACCTAATGTCTTCGCTTCGCTCGCTACCCTTGCTACTCAGGGGCAGGCTGACAACATTATCCAGAACTCAATACTGCCAAATCAACGTAGATACCAAGAGATTGCTTTACTTGTAAGAGAAGAGTTAAACCGCCCAAGCATGTACAGATGTCCATTATTCCCATCCGCTAAACCCAGTATACCTGTGGACGAAAGAATTAAAATAAATAGAACCTTGCATGGACTACCAGAAACCCCGCCGGATAGTAAAGACGGAAAATATAATCCTTTAAGCCTTGAACTAAAAACACGAATTAACGGCAAACCGATGATGAACTTTGATACACTCGGTGCTATAATTCCATGGTATTTTATAGCACTTGTACATTATAGAGAATCTTGAAATGACTTCTCAAGGCATTTGCATAATGGTGATAGTTTAAAGAATTTTACCAGAAAAGTACCAGCGCATAGACCTTATGTTCTGCACGCTCCCCCATTTAGTTTTGAAGAAAGTTGCTGTTGATGCGCTTATATTCCAGGGAAAAAAGACGGTTGGAACGATCATTGGGATCTTAAAAACATGCTAATACGATTGGAAAAATATAATGGTTTTGGTTATGAGATGTACCACAAAGTAAATTCTCCATACCTTTGGGGTGGATCAGATTTTTACAGCAAAGGCGCATATTTAGAATTGAAAGAAAATAATTATAAGACTAAGTGGTATGGTGATAAAATATCCGATCAACTAGGTACAGCTGTGATACTTAAACGAATGGAGCAACTGGGTAAAGTGACTGTAGCAAAGAGTTAAATTATGAAATATCAACTCCTATTTTTTATATTGCCTCTGTTCATTATAGCATGCAATAATCATCCTAAACAAACCATACCCATTGAAAATGGCACAACGAATACAACCCAAACACATGTTCAGGATAGTCTTCAGGAAGTAAAAAGAGTAACAGATAAAATTAACATGAACGTAAAATCGTTCTATAAAACCGTCGATGATCTTAAATTTGAAAAAGGTATGTTTCCAGTAGAAAATTACATATATGACACCACAGCTGGCGATGGTTATCATTATGCATTATTTTATTTAAAGTTCATGGCTGCTGCTAAAACTAAAGATAAAGTAAAAATCTCAGCGATGATCCATTTTCCATTCCAAACCACCAGAGAAAAATTGAAATACAATCAGAAAAACAATGAATACGAGGTGGTAGGCTCAGAAAATTGGAAAGGTAGAATGATGAACGAAAAACAATTTAATGAGCAGTATAGTAAAATTTTCACAAATGAGATATTAGAAAACATCCCTGAAACTAGACAAAAAGATATCATCGGAAGGCTCCCTGGTGATGTAAAGCCTGATAATGATTATGAAGCTCAATTACAGGCTTATACTGACAAAGGAAGCAGTATCTATTCTGTTAGTATCGAAATACCTGTTCAAAAAACTAAATACAATCATGTCCACTTTGACTTTGGCAGAATAAACGGAGAATATAAGATTTTGAGCTATTTTCTGGAGTAAAGAGATCTTGTGTAATACGCTATTTCATCCAGCTTGATTTAAACTATTACAGCTGATCAATAAGCAAATATATACCGGAGATTACCAGCTCTTTGGGCCTGACGAAATAAAACCAACCTTAGCCGCTCCATATTTTAAGTCGACAATATTTTCGTACATATGATTAAAATTTTCCTTATCATGCAAAAACTAACCGATTACAGCGATCATCATCAAAGTTCTGCTAATTATGATACAACGAATGCTCAAACTTTAGAGGACATTACCCAAGTGATAGCAGAGGCATATCGTCAAAAGCGACCGCTTCGCATTCGCGGCAATGGGCATTCTATGAACAGTTCGTCTTTACCCAGGGATGGCGAGTTACTGTTACTGACAACTTCTATCAGGCATTTTCGTTTTGAAAAACCAGGTACGATTACGGTAGGAGCCGGTGCAGCGATATGGAACGTAAACCTAACACTCAAAAATTATGGTTATGAGCTATTGGTTTACAACGATGGTACAGCACCGGCTTCTACAGTGGGCGGCTATCTATCAGCAGGCGGTATTGGCGCTACAAGTCAGCGTTACGGAGGTTTTTGGGAAACAGTCGAGCACGTGATACTGGTTAACGGTTGTGGAGAGGCTGTACGCAGCTCTTTTGGTGATGGTGTATTTGAATGGCTTTTTGGCTCAATGAGCCAATTGGGTTACATTTATGAAGTATGCCTGAAGATAAGGCCAATCAAAGGCACTGAAAAATATCCGCAGGACATTACTGGTGAAATATCCTCAAACAATCATCACTGGAATAAACTGGCCTGGTATAACCTGTTCACCACGCCTGAGCACGCAGAAGAAGCCATTCAGGGATTGAAAACGATCAGCCATGTGCACAAACGTACCTGGGTAAATTTGCCCTTATACAGGTATGATATCGCTTTCAAAAAGTTCAATCCACCGCTTATTTACCCGCAGCAAGAAAGCCTGGTGGCTCTCGGGATATGGGGAGAGCCGTGGCATGACAAAGGTTTTGATATCAGGCTGTTACGTTTGCTCGAAGCTGATTTTGCCGAATTCATTCTTGAAAAACCATATTTCCGCCGATATGTGCAGGCTGAGTTTACATTTGAAGATTTTGATTATACAGGATACTTTGGTAGCGATGTGGTATCAGGTTTCAAAAAGGTAAAACATCAACTCGATCCGCAGGGAATTTTCACAAACCTTATACGATAAAAGGTATAGGCCGAGCTACTGAAAGTCATTTAGATAAGCACATTAAACTGTAAAGCAATAACTTAACGCCACGTATGCTGCACCGAGAGGTAAGCCTTTGCCAGCAGGGGGCGACGCGGATCATAGGTTATTTTTAAATGATGCAAGTATTGCCACATGGTACTTACCGCGTGGCGTTCCATCAGGGCCATAGCCCGAACAAGCTCCTCCGGCAGTTCCTTAAATAGTTGCCCGGTGGCAGTATAAGCACCAAATTCTTTCAAAGCAATACTCTTTGCCGCATCTATCAAATCGCGTTCTGCAAACTTATCTATCATTTTCGTCCAGGCGGACTGTTTCTCAACTGCCGAAAAATTGGGGTTCACATAACATTCCAGGCCGATCTTTGCACCGATACCTTCACTCAAATCAATACTGAAGGCAACGTCGTGCACTAGCGGCTGAAGAAATATCAATATCTCTTTGAGCTCTTCGACGGAACCGGGGTATGGTATCTTTTTTAGGAAAGTTAAAATTGCATCAAGCGAAATTTCGTGAATACACAAGCGGATACCATGAACAGGGCGCGAACGCATGGCGCCAATCTGAAATACCCGTGCCCGATCGGGTAATAAAGCAACCAATTGCAATACCTGTGAGCTGAGTTGTACTGTGCTTTCGTTGCCGGTAAGCGCGCTCAAAGAATAATTGAGAATAATTTCGAGTTCGGCTAAACTATTGTATAATGGCCTAAAAAAAAGACTTGGTACCAAGGGTGCTTCCCCTTGTATATCAAACTCAAGCCAGAAATCATCTATCAATTGTTTACCGGCCCAGAAATCGGCCAACTTGCCAACATCGTTCCAAACGGCGCTTCGTCCGAAATTTTTCTCCGCCGATAACTTTAACAGAAACGGTCCATTATTTTTCTTTTGGAATGACACCAGGAAATCGGCCTCGGCTTCTTTGCTACTCAAGGGACATTCGAAACCAAAAGTACTTAGCACCACGGAGCCTGGCAACAAATGCGCTGTTCCCAATATACCCTTAAATGATTTTTTTCCTATCAGATCTTGAGGTGTTTGCGTAACAAGTTCCCGCAAATAATCATCCAGCATCCGTTCGTCGCGCATCAGCTTGTTATCTCTAAAAATCCGCCCTCAAACAGCTTCCGGATAAAATTTATCCTTACCAACTCACTGTTCTCTTGCGGCAGATCAGCGATCATAAATTCCTTTTGAGCCAGTATATATTCCAGCACACCGGACAACTCATATTGAACTAACAAATAGCTGCCCGAATAATAAAATACCATCTCGCGCCGATTTTCTTCAACGCGGTACACCATGTCTGGCCGGATACGCATTCTGGTTATTAAGCTGAACTCAGGTACGGGCGCCGACTTGTCAGGCACGGGGTTCCTGGAAACAACGAAACGACGAGCTATTTCATTAACTGAATCTCGCATGATCTCTGGTGTGAGGTGTTTCTCAAGATCCGCTTTAACCTCAGCAATCCGGTTGTTGAAGTACGGTGTGTTAAAATTTCTATTGCTAATGTCAGGCGGTAGCGCCTCACGCAGTGCATCGCTTTCTTTTAAAGTTTCGAGCAGCGCCTGTACCACGACCTCATACCAGGTAACTACGGTAACAGCTACAGTAAGATGCAGCGATTCTTCATCTTCCGAATATACCTGGTGCACATGCCCACGGGGTACATACAGCAAGTCACCGGCCTGCATCTTAACAGACCACTCTTCATCCGGTATCGGGAGCGGACGCACTTTTTTGCTGCCAGGCATTTCTTTTTTCAACCACCCTGCCCTGCCGCGGTGAAGTACCTCGACAGGCGACTCTTCGGCAGGTGAAAATAATTTCCAGATCTTACTGCCGCTTATTTGGACAATAAAAACATCGTGGTCGTCATAATGCGCTCCAAATGCGCGTGAACCGGGAGGTGTAAGGTAAAGGTTAATATTAATATCAGTTTGAAGATTGGCTTCGAAATGCTGTTGCAATTTGCGTATGCTTAGGCAATGACTTGCGATGTTTCCAAGCCTGATAGTGCTTCCTTTTTCAAAGCTTTCAAACACATTTTCGGCGGTCCAGTAACTTGGTGCTTTGTGACCCACGCCTTTTTCCGGGTTGACAATCTTCCCCCCGATCAGGGAAATAACGAAATCGGTCTTTCCTCCATTCGTTTTGATGAGGGTATCTATTTCTTGCCGCGATATCAGGCTGGCGAAATATTCAGTGTTTTGCCCTTGTACATAGTAGCTTTTTTTTTGCCAATATTGCTCAATGAAGCCTTGCCAGGAGATTTCTCCAAAAAGTTGATTGATATCACACTGATTATTCATAGGCCAAAACGCTTGGAAGTTGATCAGGGAAACCAATTCTTAATAAACTATATGCGATGCCTGTTGCGCCAACGAAAAGGCCGGGCGAAAACACTTTGATCGGCGCGTCTATAAAAAGCCGGAAACCATCATTTTCATAGAAGCGATTCACAATATAAGCCGCTTCTCTTTTAATCCGGCCGATCGATGCTTCGTCTTTAATAAACCGGGCATATTCTAACTCGATATCCAGCCGCCCAAAGTTGCCGCAACAGATATGATCCAGGTGTTCCAGTGAAAATGCGGTTGTAAACTGCATATTTTTTTCAATCTGGGGTTTCAGACTTTCGTCATGGGTTATTTGGTAAGCTATTAACCGCGTCAGGCCGATACCAGGTGCACCATGACACCAGGCCGTAATAAATTTATTTTCCGTAGGTGTACTTTGATAAGTAGGATAATTTGCAGCATTGGCATCATACATTTTTTCTTCAAAATCGATATGGGCCATTGCTGTCGCCCGGTAACGCTCATCTTTAGTTAAATCGAATGCTTTCATTAATGCAATTGCAACGCCCGATGCGCCATGTGACATGCCTGTAATAACTTTGTTGCCATAAGTTGGCACCAGGCCCTCGCCCTGCGCCGTGTCTCTACAGTTTTTCAACAAGTGATCTGCGGTCATCGTTATTTTATGCATGACTTCAGCATCGCCTGTTACACGGAATAATTTGATCAGCCCAAGTAACAAGCCTGCCGAGCCAAAAATAATATCAAGCTTTTTATCAGCTTCAAGCACTTCGCTGTCTATGCGTGTCATGCATTTGAGCGCATAATCAGTTGCAGTTTTGCCGAACTCCGCATCCTGAAAAAAAACAGCAAGCGATGCAAAAGCATATATCAGGGAGCCAAGCCCTATGCCGCCACCTACGCCACTGTAGCGCACCAGTTCGTTCATTTCTTCATCAACAATACGCATGATCGGGGTCATGGCCGCTTTTGCCAAAAGATGATATTTTTCTTCGCCGGTGACTTTAAACAATGCACCAAAGAAGAAACCTATCCCGGCTGCGCCGCTGTATAAGTTATAAGAGATGGGTTTAAATTGAAAAATATCGGCCTCCTTCAGGTATTCAAGTGCTATCCACGCCATGGAGCCATCCGAAGACCTTAACGCTTCTTGTTCAAGTTCAGACGCTATGATTTTGGCAACCGAGATACAATCATCGGGAGCAATTGCAAGTATATCACCAATATCCCGCTTTTTAGAGCCATTATTTAAGATCGCTGAACGTGTATCGTCATGGAAGCTTTTGGCAGCCCTGGCATAAAAAGCATAGCGAATATACCGCTCCTGCAGGGCCAGGTCATTTTCGTTCAGTGCTTTCGTTTTTTCTATAATGCGTTCAAAACACCGCATAGTAAAATAGTTTTTTACCAGTGTCTTGTTTTCGCCATCTTGTATATCAAGGCTGTCTGCTTTTAGTCTGAAATAAGGAATATCTGACCTGATCAAAGATTCATATTCCGATCTTAGCAGGTTCCACTGGCCGTAATTACCCAGGTCGGCCGCCAGGTATAGTCGCGCCATACTTTCGCACCCTATGCTCCAATCCATACCATCCCGCAAAAATTCTGGTTCTGTCAGTTTCGCGATCATGTCTGAATATACCCTGGTAGGCTTACGCACGAAACGTACCACTACGTGTTCCCACTGCCGTATTAACTCGCCAAAACTTTCTTTATTCCGCATGATATAGGTGTACATATCGGAAAAGCCCTTTGTTATCTCGTCTATGTAATTTTCCGATGAGCCAGGGTCCTCCCCTTTAATAAAAGGCTGGTTGCCCATCTTCCTTACCGGCCTTTCTACCGGTTCCAACCTGATATCATCTGTACCCACATCAACCCAGCGCTGCATCTTTTCAATGCCTGCGCCTTCCTCACCGCCCAATCCGCTAATGTCTTTTTTTGCGCCTTCTTTACGAATATTCCAACTCGGCAGCATCCCGGTGCGCAATACCGAATAGTAAACTTTTTCGCTGGCCATTTGGGCCGCGTTAAGCACGCCGGTTTCTGCCATCTCCATTTCTTTGTAAGGGTTAAAAATGGTTTCCGTATCGATGAGAAATGGAAAAGCACCGTCTGCAATAAGGTTTTCATAATGAAAGTCATAACCTTCCATTACATATACAATCGCCATCAGGTAACCGGCCCTGATGTAAAATCTCTTTACGTCTTCTTCCGTATCGCAACCATTGTTTTCAATGAACTGCTGCCAGCCGTAATCGCCTTTATCGATCACCGATGCTACGTTAAGGCCGATAAGCTCTTCTTCAAGGTTAACCCAGTTTACTATGGCCTCAAGCACACACTCGGTAGACAAAGGTTTGGGTTTATATACTATTTTAACAGCGTTGTCAAATGTCAGTATTGCAGTCGTTTTTCCACCGTTATGCCTGTCTGACAAACCAAAGCTGATTTTGCTGATCTGTCCAAGCGACTGCCCATTATTAAATAACTGTTCCAAACCGGAACGGTCACATCGGTACCGCTCCATGAAAAGATGCATGGAGGTAATCCAATTTTGGGCAACTTCGCACAGCTGTCGTGTAAGCACCGTATATTCAGAAAAAAAAGTGGCCCATCGGTTGACATATATCTCCCTAATGAAACTTCGGTATAATGATTTATTGTTTTCCGGTGCCGTTGCTTTGCGCAGCAAAGCCCCTAGCCCGCTTTCACGCCCGGCTTTAAATATATTGAATTCAAGTGCTGCAGCATTAGCCAAACAACCCGTAAGCAGGCTCTTCAGGTAGTTACAAGCACCATCAAGAGGAATCTCATCAGAATGGCCAAAAAATCTCTCTACCTGCCGCAATGCGTGCAGGTAAAAAGGTAAAGCAATATGAAAGAAAGCATGTTTATCATGCTCCGGTCGAAAAATTTCGATAGGCTGCAATTGTTTGGCCAATTTGCTTACCTCATCGAAAAAAGCAAGCCAGGCCGGGTCTTCTGACTCCGGCCAGACAAGGTTTTCGGGATTTAATACAGCATAAGCTTCCCATTCGGCAATACCATCCTGGCTCAGCCTTTTTTTAAATTTTGCTTCATCACCCAGGGCGGATACTTGCTGCCAACGATCAATGCGGTCCTTTTCCAAAGAATCGGCCAATAACGCATCGTCTGTATTTTTTAGTAAGATAAGCCGCTCGTACAAATTCAGAGCCTTGATTGCGGTATCTGTATGATATAATTGTTCGTTCATTAAAAATAACTGTTAATCGCGGACTGATAAAAAATGGCAAAAACAGTACTACTCCACTTTTTTTAAACGCGACAATTAATCAAATTCGCTGAAAAGAGAGGCTATGTGCTACTTAAACCGAGAAAAAAGAAATTATTCTTCAGTTGGGCCAGGCTGGCAAGTGGTATCGTTGTTGCCGCACTGCGTACATTCAACAGCACACTCAGCCGCTGACGACCAGCCGCTGCAATCTGCTGCGCTACCGATATCGGAACCCATTTGCTCTGATCCGCTTGCTGCCGGTAATACCATGTTGAAGGAAGTTGCAGTGTCCTCATAAACGTTAACTGAAACATTGGCAGGCAACGTAATGCCTAAGGTCTGTTCAATTGCTGCTTTTGGGTCTGCGATAAGGCTTGCGCGGAAAGTACTGTCTTTCATCGCTTTTTTGATAATTTGCGCTTCTGCTGAAGCACGGTCTAGTGAATCCATAAATTTGAAAGTTTTAATTTTACTTGAAAGTAAAAATTTATTGGATCAATACCAAATAAATCTATTTGATTAACAAGAAATTGGATGAAAATAAAACAGGACAAGTAAACACTAAGGATCAAGCGGAAAATTTAGGGCTAAATATTTAAGCAGATAGTTTAGATAGTATAAAAAATTAGCATCTGACATATGTAAAGCCCAATTAAATTGTCAACATCGAATTCAAATTTATTGTTATCGGGCGTTTGTAAAAGATTTATGTAAGCTCTTTGCTCAGTGAATAAAAAACTGGTTAAATCGATGTGTTTCTGAAAGACGGTATATACCAATTTTACGATCTCACTGCTTTTTGAGGCCTAACTCAATGTAGACATCTTCCCAGAAATTTGTATTTATAATCCGATCGAGGTGCTACTGACGCAAATGAGGTCGTTAACATCTAAAAGATAAGTATTTTGACCAATGCCAAAACGCGACATCCCTGCCAGGCATTGCAGACTAGCCATTTTCTTCTGACAAGTTGATTACTTCATCAATTTGCTGCATTCATAAATAGCATGTGCGCACCACTTTCCTGATAAAAAGCTTTGTAATCTTTGATATTCAGCATATCATTTACGGCTTTGGCTTTATCGACACTTTTATCATAATAAGCTTTGCAAATCTGATATCCTACCCAGTAACCTAAGTCAGCCGGTTTATCAGCAGTTTCCTGGTTCGAATTTGCTATCCAGTTATAACTGCGTTTCAAGTACATCTCCTTTTCAAAATCGGTCCATATTTGTTTTTCTTTACCTTTGGCCCATACGTGCAAACGTGGGTTAGCATTGTTACCCGATATTAGTTCGCCAATAAAATCGGCCATGCCTTCTACCATTACACCGTGTAAAAGCGAAGTATCTCGTTTCATCCCATTCTGATTAAAATGGATCAACTCATGCGCTATTGTGTTGGGCAAACCGGATAGATTGTTAAAATTGTTATTTTGCCAAAGCGTAAGTTCTGTTACCGGGATATCGGACGTACGCACGCCCTGATCAAGACCTATGAGTAGCCCGCTTTCGGTCGATGTACCACCCGATGTAAACGCGCCAATCACAAAATAAACGTCGGGGAAACTAGCCGCTTGATAGAGTTGTTTAAACTTCACAAAGCTAGCTATCATCTGTGGCTTTTGCGACTCAACCATAAAAGTGTTTTTACGGATTGCGGCGTAAAAATTAGGCTTACCATCGTGCGTTTCCACGAATTTTTTTACGCTGCCTACCTTTATGGCAAAATAGTCCTGCAAGCCAACAGTGCCTGGCTCTACGTAATATTTTTTATAAATAGCTAAACGGTTGGCGGTGTCCAGATGTGCAAGGTCATATGCCTTCCAGAAATTTTTGATGTCGGTGGTAACGAGTTTAGCTTTCATCGGATCATTTGTACTGGCCTTGATGTTTCCAATCCTGGCAACTAATGTAGTCCATTCGGGCATGGAATGCAGTGCATCAAGATCGGTATCTACCTTTAGGTGTGCTCCATCTTTATAACCATTTTCAACCGCTTTTTTAAGCAGCAGCATGGCGCTATCTGCTTTACCGCTTAACGCGTAACAGCAGGCAGCATTGTAATATTCATTACGTTTTAAGGATTTAAATTCGTCGGTGCCGGCTGCAAGCAAATAATAACGACCTGCAGCAATATAACTTTTGACTGCGTATAAGCTATCAGCCTTTCTGCTCTGCATGTTTTGCGCAAATGCGCAGGTACTAAGTAATAATAAAAGTGATAAATAGATTTGTTTAAGCATAAGCCTTTTTATTGAGATGGTTATAAAAGTCATTTTTCAGAAATTATATCTTAAAAAGACAATCTAATTTATTCAACGTTGCTTCCAGGAAGAAATTTATTTTATGGTGATCAATTTAGTCCTTCTAAATTGCAAAAAACTTAGCTTATAAACGCAATTTTTCGGACTTTAATGATGTAAACTAATTCTAGTATTACAACTCAAAAACCACAAGTAATTTCAGGACGAGACGCCTGGTGGTAAAAAGCTGGCTACATAGTTTGGAATGAATCTGGCGCACACTTTTAATGAAATACCCAATATCTGACAAACCATCTTAAAGGGAAAGTTCTATAAAAGACCCAACTTCACCTTCTCCAGACGATTCAAAATCTATCGGTCGTCGTATGCTTCTTAAAGCACCAAACTAATCCCCTCCCTTCCTTGTCGACTGAAATCCTATAATACCTATGACTCCTACTCCCTGATGCCTAATCGGTATCTCCACCAGGTATTAAAAAACGTGATTCGTCCATAGAATGCCCGTGATTATCACCAAATCTTACTAAATCAAACATGACCTTTGCCCGGGTCAAAACAGCACATTTTTTAAACCTGCCTCAAATGCAAAGCTTAACAATACTTGATTGCCGGGATGAAAATCTGCTATAAATTTTAATTAATAAAATCACAAAAATGAAAATAACAAACCATGCCTGCCTGGGGATGTTGTCTGCCGGACTGATTACTCTAGTTGGTTGTACACAAAAAAACGAGATAAAGCAAAGCACTCTCCCTGCCAAAGTAACGGTAACGACTGTAGCTTCAATCGACAGTCAGCAAATGCTGAGCTATTCGGGAACAATCGAACCAGACAATACCGCTCAGGTCGGTTTTTCTGTAGCCGGAACCGTAAACCGGATCATGGTTAACGAAGGACAGCATGTAGTTAAAGGCCAATTGTTGGCCGGTATTGACGCTACAGAATATACCTACGCGTTATCCATAGCTAAAGCTGGCCTGGAACAGGCCGAAGATCTATACAGAAGGTTAGATGAGCTATATAAGAAAGGCAGCCTTCCGGAAAAGGACTATATGGATATCAAGACCAGACTAGCCCAGGCCAGGGCCAATAAAGGGATAAACGAAAAGCATATTGCCGACAGCAAGCTCTATTCACCTATGAGTGGTATCATCGCAGCAAAAATGATCGAAAACGGGAGCGCTGCCGCACCGGGTGTCGCAGCGTTTACCATTGTCAGGACGGATCAGGTCTATGCGAGGATTGCCGTACCGGAAAGCGAAGTGGGTGCAATGAAAAACGGGATGATCGCCAGGATTACTATCCCGACATTGAACCAGCAGCTCAACGGTACTATCACCATCATCAATCCGCTTGCAGATCCCACATCAAAAACCTTTTCCGTAAAGATAAGGCTTGACAATCCAAAGGGCACATTGTTGCCGGGAATGATTGCTGATATCAGTATCGGCACTTCCCGAAAGACCAACGCTATTACCATTCCAATCGAATCAGTTGTACACGATGCCGACAACCTGGCCTATGTTTTTACAGTGAACGGCCAAAACAGGGCGATCCGCAAACGTATCGGCACAGGGGGATTGTCAGACCGTTCCATTCTGGTGACCAACGGACTTCAGGCCGGCGACCGTATCATCGTGTCAGGTCAGGACAATATCAAAGACGGCCAGAAAGTTGGCCTGTAAAAATTATCGGATACAACAAGTACCTATTCACCAGTGCACATCAATTGTAGCTCATTAAAATGAAGAAAAGAAGAATAAATGTTATCGAGGCAGCTATGCGTTACCCTCAGATAACGTTAGCAATAACAGCAATACTGGTTATGGCAGGCGTCATTGCCCTATTTACCATGCCCCGGAGCGAAGATCCCAGGATTACTGTCCGGCAAGCGCTTGTCATAGCCGCCTACCCTGGAGCAGATGAGATCCAGATGGAGAAAGAAGTTACCAACAAAATAGAACAATATCTTTTTAGTTTCGAAGAAATCCGGAAAAGTAAGACCAAATCGGAAACGAAGGAAGGTCAGGTGATCATTACCGCGGAGTTGAACGACAATGTAAAAGACACTAAGAAGTTCTGGAGCACCCTGCAGCATGGCCTCAACATGAATATGAGGGGCGTACTACCCGAGGGGGTACTTGGCCCCGTGGTCAACAGCGATTTTGGGGATGTGGTAGCCCAGATGATAACCGTTACTGCCCCAGGGCGCTCTTATGCCGATATTGAAAAATATCTTGACCGGCTGGAGGATGGTATCAAAACGATTCCGGCAGTCTCCAAGATCAAACGTTATGGCGGGCAGCGGCAACAGATATACATCACAGTACAGGATGAAAAGTTACGGCAGTATGGTTTTGACCTACATACTATAGCAACGGTTTTACAGGCGCAAAATGTGACCCAGGTTACTGGCGACCTTACCCTGGAAGCGAGCAAGATACCTATTTTTGCAGGCAGTCGTTTCAAAAACGAAACTGCCATCGGCGACCAGATCATATACAGTACACCTGCGGGAATCGTGGTAAGGCTAAAAGATGTGGCCAGGATCGAACGCCGTTATGAGGAACTCAAAAACAAGATCAAAGTTGGCAACAACGATGTGATGATGCTGACTGTGGAAATGCAGCCTGGAAGCAACATCGTGGAACTGGGGAAGCAACTGGAGCAAAAGGTCGCTGAAGTAAGAAGCAACCTTCCTGGTGATGTCAGTGTAAAGACAATTGTGGACCAACCTACGGTGGTCAAAGAACGCCTTGGCCATTTCATGTTGGAGTTTGGTATCGCCATCCTATCCGTGATATTGGTTGTAATGCTGCTGCTGCCACTACGTGTTGCCGCGATCTCCGCCATTGCGGCACCTGTTTCTATAGCGATTACATTTGCTGTGCTTAACATAATTGGCATCGAACTCCACCAGGTCACGCTTGCAGCATTAATTATTGTACTCGGCATGGTCGTAGACGATGCCATCGTGATCGTAGATAATTATATCGAAAAACTTGATGAGGGTGTAGCTTCATGGACAGCTGCCTGGCAAAGTGCTACACAGTTAATGGTACCCGTATTTACAGCCACGGCCGCCATTATCTTTGCTTTTGCCCCGCTAGCAATCTGCCTGCATGGCATGTCGAAAGAATTCATCCAGGCACTGCCTGTTGCCATTGGTGTAGCACTAACCGCGTCATTTTTGGTGGCAATTTTCCTGACTCCTTATCTCTGTTATATCTTTTTGAAAAAGGGACTCAAACACAAGATAAGTGAACGTCCTTTAAAAAAGAATATACTGGATCGTTTACAAGACGGATATAACCAGGCCGTGGAATTCTGTATGCGCTGGCCAAAGAGTACACTTACAGCAGGGGTTCTTTCAGTCTTCCTTGCTTTCTTTATCGGTGGCCATGTACAAACCGAGTTCTTTCCCATCGTAGAAAGGAACCAGTTTAACCTCGAATTATGGATGCAGAATGGAACCAGTGTCCTTGAAACGGAGAAAGCGGTCCAAAAGGTTGAGGCTGCTATAAAGGGAGATAAACGTATCGTGACGACCGCAAGTTTTATTGGCACATCCTCGCCGCGTTTCTATTCGACCTATGCACCGGAACCAGCCAGAGAAAACTATGCGCAGATCTTCATCAATACGGTAAGTGAAGATGCAACTGAAGAGATGATCAAAGAATATCTCAGGAAATTTGAAAACTTCCTGCCGAATGGTTATGTACGCGTACGCCAGTTATCGATCAAAGAACAGCCGGCACCAGTCGAGATACGTATCATCGGTGAGGATTTGGCCGATCAGAAAAAAGTCGCTCTTCAGGTCAAGTCCATCCTATCCAACGCTAAGGGTACAAACTGGATCAGGACAGATTACCAACGTGATTATTTCGGTATCAATGCGCGCATCAAGGAAGACCAGGCTAGCAGGCTCGGTATCAGTAAGGCGCTGATTACCCAAACCCTGGGTGCCGAAATAAACGGTTACCCGGTATCCAGATTATGGGAAGGAGATAAACCGGTCGATATACTACTGCGACTGGATACCAGCAACAGATCGGATTTTGGCTCCCTGGAACAGCTTAGCCTCACGTCCAGATACAATACCAAGATACCACTGAAAGAGGTAGTTGACCTTCAGCCATCCTGGCACACTGGTGCTATTGCTCACCGTAATGGGCTGCGTACCCTTACTGTTTCATCAGAATCACAGATGGGGGTAAAGGCCAGTGCCATTATCGCGTCAATACGTCCTCAAATAGACAAATTGAAGCTGCCCGAAGGCATCAGGATCAGTTATGGTGGTGAAGACGAAGCTTCCCAGGAGAGCGGGCCAGACATGGGCACCTCCCTTATGATCAGTCTGATCATGATCTTTCTGGTGCTATTATTCCAGTTCAAGAGCATGGGCAAAGTACTAATCGTACTTTCTACCTTTCCACTGAGTCTTTTAGGTGCCATGCTGGGACTGTATCTAACGGGCAACTCTATGGGCTTCTTTGCATTCATGGGAATCATCAGCCTGATGGGCATCGTGGTCCGCAACGGTATTATTCTGGTGGATTATACGGATGAGCTCATACTTGAACATGGTTATACGATAAAGGCCGCTGCCTTATCCGCTGCAAAAAGAAGAATGCGCCCAATCTTCCTTACCTCTTCTGCTGCTGCCATTGGCCTTATACCGATGATCGCAAGCCAATCGCCAATGTGGGCACCACTTGGAAGTGTGCTGGCTGTCGGTGTGATCGTTTCTATGGTCATGACGCTTTTCATTGTCCCGGTGCTTTATTATAAATTCATCAAACCGGTCAAGGCACACGAAGAAGATGGACAACCTGATGCAGATGAACACATACAGTATAAACCGGCACATCACTAAAAATAATAAAATGAAATTCAAGATAAAGAAAATATTAGCCTATATGCCCCTGCTGTTTATCGGCTTCGTACTCCCGCAAATAACAAGGGCACAGCAGGTTCTGACACTGGAACGCTGCAGGCAGATGGCCCTGGAAAGGAACAATAACATCAAGGCAGCAATGGAAGACATCAATGCTGCAAGGGCGCAAAAGGCACAACAGGATGTTGGTGGCAGGCCCTCCGTGGATGGCTCGATAACCGGTTTTTATTTCGGGAAACCATTAAATACTATTATTCCCGAATATGGGGTAAGCTCTGGCCTGGGGATCACTCAGCCCATCTATGCAGGTGGCAAAGTTAGACTTGGCAAGGAGATTGCAGCAAATGGTGTAGAGATACGGCAGGAGCAGAAAGTTCTTGTTACAACTGAGGTGCTCTTCACCACCGAAAGAGCCTATTGGCTGGTGGTATCTGCCATGGAACGGATCAAACTCGCCCTGCAAACTAAAAAACAATTGGCTGCCCTTTATACCGATCTCAATAACAATTTCACTGCCGGAACTACCTATAAAAATGATGTATTGCAGGCTCAGGTACAACAAAATGCAAATGAGCTTGATATTTCACGTGCAGAGGACAACCTGACCATGGCAAAGCTATACCTGGCACAGGTTACGGGGTTGACAGACAGCACGGATTTTACAGTGTCGGATTTCCTGGACGCGCCAATAAATACTGTAATAGATAATTCCCCGATGCAACAGGCGCCAAGCAATCGTTCGGAAATAAAGATCCTTCAAACGTCGGTATCAACAGCAGAGCTGCAACAAAAAATGTTAGCGGCTGATCTTAGGCCTGGTGTGAGCCTGGCATTGAACGGGATAACAGCATTTGGAAAAAGCGGGATCAATCCCACTAATAAAGATAATTTCATGGCTTCATATTACAGTATGCTTAGCATAAACATACCTGTTTTCGACTGGGGTAGAAAAAGAAAAAAAATACAGGAACAACAGTTCAAAGTTTCCTCACAACGCTATCAGTTAAAGGAACGGGAAGAACAGGTTACTCTTGAAGTACAGCAAGCATTTCTTCAACTTGGCCAGAGTGTAAAACGGATAGGACTTTCTAACCTATCACTAAGCCAGGCAGAGGAAAACCTTAAACTGAGTAATGACCGTTTCAAGGCCGGAACGATCGTAGGCAAGGATGTATTGGAAGCACTAACAATTTGGCAGCAGGCAAAGAGTAACCTGCTTGAAGCAAAGGTTCAATATAAAATTGATGCGGCCGCATACCAGAAAGCAACTGGTTCAATAGAACGTTAACATCAATGTTGTGTAAATAATACGGATGCCATTTAAAACCAAAAGAACGGTCTATACCAGGAAAAGCATTAACAGGAAACAATAAATTATTAGGAGTAAAAATATCACAAAATGGGTATCGTTATATTTAATGGTTCCCTGGAACGAACCTCCAGGCATTTACATTGCCTGGAGGCATAACAGAATGGAAGATTAGGTAGCGCTTTATAGTACCGGGCACCACTACTATTCAGCGCCCTGGCTCCCAATAGAAACAATCTAATTTTGACCGGGTTATTACTGACGGAAAGATCCCCATCATAAAGTATATTTGCGTATTCACAAAATCAGCATTTGTCACAGGCAATTAAGATCAATAGAAATGGCTAAAAACAAGAAGATTCCGACCCATTCGGTCACCGAATCTGTTTCAGGAATGAACATCGTGAAAATTGAACCTGAAGAATCTTTAGTGACACCACACGATATTTCGCTTCCGCACAGACATGGCCATTATTTCTGTATCCTGCTCGAAAGCGGAGAGATGGAATTTCTGATCGATTTCAACAAAGTGACCCTCAAGGCAAATACTTTATTCCTATCTTATCCTGGACAGGTACTTCAGTTCGTGTCAAGAAAAGAGTGTCTGGGATGGGTGCTCTTTTTTGAGCATGCGCTTATTAGTGAAAAAGCCAGGACATTACTCGATCAATTCCTGGCCGAAACGATACCAATGGATCTGTCCACCAGTCAGGCAGCACTAATAAGAAATATGCTTGGTACTATGGATACGGTCTATCATGATGGAAGAACAGATATTTTTAGAAAGCAGACCATACAGGCTTTGCTGATGGCTTATGTTTATCAGATTTCCTCGGTATATGCATTAAAGGAAAACAAGGAACTCATTAAGTATTCACCACGACATATAGAAATTGCCAAAACATTTTGGCAACTGTTACGACGGGATACTGTCATGAAAAAGCCATCCGAATTTGCGTCTGAAATGAACATCACCACTGGTTATCTCAATGATGTAGTAAAAAAAGTGACTGGGTTTTCAGTAACGAATTTAATACATAGCGAGGTGATCAAGGAAGCCCAGAGGCTAATGGTCTATTCGAACCTACCCTTAAAAGAAGTCGCAGACCGATTGGGATTCAACGACTATAGCTATTTTCATCGTGTCTTCAATAAGACATCCAGACAATCTCCGGGTTCCTTTCGGGGGAGCTCCGTTCAATAGATATGCATCGGTATGCTTATTAAGGTTTTCCCATTTAATGTAATTCAAATTATTTCTAAATCAGGTTAACTGGCTTTCCGAAAAACTATCTTTGTGTAGTGATTAAAAAAATGAGTAAAAAGACAACATCCATCCCTATCCATTCTTTGTCCAAAGAATATCAGCAAGATTTTGTTGTTAAACAAGTAACGCCTGAAAATTTAAGTGCCCTTAATGAAACAGAACATGCACACAGGCATGATTATCATATCTTTTCATTAGTAAGGAAAGGAACTTTTCATATTGAAATCGATTTTGAGCGTTATGAAATAAAAGCGCCTGCAGTACTTTACATTCATCCCAGCCAGATTCATCGCATCATAAAGATTGAAAAAGCGGATGTTTTTCTTCTTGGAATAAATAGTGAGAACCTGAATCCCGATTATTTAAGAAAATTGGAACAAGTTATTCTACATGCAAGGTCATTACCGGTAAAATCCGCTATTTATACAATTTTAGACCGAGCCATCATTTTATGTAAAAGTATTTTTGAACGGAAAACAGATAAATTATTTGCTTCCGTACTAAAAGATTGCTGTAATGCTTTTGTAGGTTTGATCGTTTCACAGTATCTGGAGCAAATAGAAAGTACAGACAACCTTTCACGCTATGAGATCCTTACCAAAAAATTTAAACTATTATTGGAACGGGATTTTATCCTGATTAAACAACCCTCGGATTATGCTGACGCCCTGAATATCTCTACATCTTACCTTAATGAATGTGTCCGCAACGCCACAGGGTTACCTGTCTCCCACCATATCTACCAACGCGTCATTTTAGAAGCCAAACGATTGCTGTTTTATTCCGATAAATCAGTTAAAGAAATCGCGACCGAATTGGGTTACGACGATTACCCCTACTTTTGCCGGATTTTTGCCAGGATAACCGGAACAACGGCTTTGGCCTTTCGAAATAAAATAACTCATTAGGGCATAAAGAGCGTTCTGCACGAGATACATTTTTGTGCAAAACCGCCATTCGTCCAATACAAACACCGTTTCGTCTACCTTTGCTATTTATATTCATTCTAAATTTGTAATCAGTTAGAGATTATAAAATTATGATTATAGACGATTCAAAATTTCCGGTTGTTTTTGTGAACTTTCAGCACAGCCACTCAGTAGATGAAGCCCATGGCCACGAGAATGGCATTGCGGCATTTACCAGCCTTTTCGAGCGGAAAAAACCTTTTGTGATGATCAGCACCGGCGAGACACCCAAAGAAAAGCACAAACCTTCAAGGGAGGAAACCAAACAGGTAAATGCCTGGAGGAAAATCCATAAGGAAGAACTCAAATATACAAAGGCGACCATACAGGTAGAGCCGAGCATCGTAAAGCGTATGGGTATGAGACTTTTTTCAAATGTATATGAGAAATTTTGGGGGAATCCACTTCTTTTTGCCGAAACAAAAGAAAAAGCAATTGAAAAGGCCGAACAAATATTAGGGGAAGTTTCTACTGGCAAAACGGAAGCAATATAACTTTTGTTTAAATGGAAAGAGCAGCAAAATGGGCACCCAATGCGATGAAGACTTTTATGATTTCCTAAATGCCAGTGAGGATGATAACGAAGGAATTGAAGATGAAAAATTCACCAACTATACCGAAAAACGACCATGACGGCAGTGGCATCCGAACAGAGCCGATAGACGACGGTATCATTAATACGCCCTCAGATTTTCATGAACCGCACCGGCATGAACATTACATTTGCATACTGGTAGAAAAGGGTTATATAGAGAACTCAGTTGATTTCAGAAAAACCATTATCCGTAAAAACTCGCTCTTTGTTTCCTATCCCGGACAGGTACACCAGTTGGTAAAATCAACGGGTGTTACGGGCTGGGTGCTTGCTATAGATAACAAGCTCGTGGATGATACCGTAAGTTCAATATTGCAACAATCGCTTTCAGAAGTCATCAACCTGGAGCTAGGGCCCGGAGAATCGAGATGGTTTAAAAACATCCTGGAATTAATAGCAGGTACTGCTTCAAAAGACCTGGGTATGGTCATTAATTCCCAGGCACAGGTCACGCTGGCAACTGCTTTTATACAGCAGGTGGCTTTCGTTTACCAGGGAAGGGAACAGCGCTTTACGTTACATCATTCCGCAAATAGCATCTATATTGCCAAAAAGTTTAAACAGGTGTTGAAACAACAATTCAAGGCATTAAAGCGTCCCGGCGACTATGCCGAAATTTTGAACCTTTCGGTAAGCCACCTGAATGACACGGTAAAAGCTGTGACGGGTTTTTCGTTGACCTACCTTATACAGCAGGAAGTGCTACGGGAGGCACAACGGTTATTGTACCATTCCCATTTCAGCGTGAAAGAAATCGCAGTTTCACTGGGATATGAGGACTATAAGTATTTCAACCGCCTGTTCAGCAAGGTTGCCGGGATTTCGCCCGGAGCCTTTCGGAAACAGGAAATAAATAGGGCAAAATAGTAAATATAAAAATCATGAAAGAAACAGCACACAACCACGAGCATAGCCACAGTCACGAACATGGACACGAAGATGACCATCACCATCACGCAGGAGGCATGCATGTACACCCCATTGTTAAGAACATGCGCATTGCTTTACTGCTCAATGTATCATTTACCATCATTGAGTTTGTCGGGGGAATAATGACGAATTCGATGGCTATATTATCTGATGCTATCCACGACCTGGGCGACAGTATTGCCATCGTATGCTCATTGGTGCTGGAAAAGAAATCGACAGGTGGAAGAACCCAACTGTTCACCTACGGAAAAAGACGGCTTTCGGTATTGGCAGCATTTTTTACCTCTCTCATACTGATTGCCGGTTCGGTGGTCATCCTCACACAGGCGATTCCCCGTTTCTTCCATCCGGAAAGCGTAAATACGGGAGGCGTACTGTGGCTGGCGGTAATCGGTGTGATATTCAACGGGCTGGCATTCTTCAGACTGTTCAAAGGCAAGAGCAAATCCGTTAACCAAAGAGCCGTAATGATGCATTTGATGGAAGATGCGCTGGGATGGATTGTTGTACTGGTCGGCGGGTTTATCATGTATTTTACCTCCTGGATGTGGATAGATCCTTTACTGTCTGTAGGCGTGGCTGTCTTTATCCTCTACAATACCCTACGAAACATCATGCAGACAATAAAAATACTGTTGCAGGTAAAACCCGACAATTTTAACGACATGGAAATAAAGGCCGCATTGCTTAAAATACCAGGTATAACCAATATACATGACCTGCACGCCTGGACAATGGACGGCGAGTACAATGTGCTGACTACTCATTTGGTACTGAATAGCGACGCGAATATGGAAGACCTGCGTAAGGTAAGAAATGAGGCATATCATGTACTTTCCCATTTAGAGATACATCATCCCACCCTACAATTTGAATTTGAAGGAGAATCGTGTGCCTTGATACACTGCTAAAAATATATCGCATGAATACAGGGGAAAAAACATTGGCAGAAATGAGGGAAATCCTTGAGGCATATTTAATGAAGAACAACTATCGGAAAACCCCCGAACGTTTTTCAATACTGGAAGCGATCTATTATTTCAACAAACGTTTTGATGCAGAAATACTCTACATCGACATGATAAACAAAAAATACAGGGTAAGTAGGGCAACCATATACAATACACTCGAAATCCTGGTTGCCTGTAACCTGATTGTGGAGTTGCATTTCAACAAAAATATGGCTGAATATGAACATGCGACAAAAAAAGGAGAGCATTGCCACATTGTTTGTCTTGATTGCCATGAGGTAGTGGATATTAATGAGGAGTTTCCCCGCTTAAGTGCCGAAGAAAAACAGGTGCCCCGGTTTGGGTTTGAGATACAACAACAGGTTCTTAATATTTTTGGTAAATGTATGAACCATGCAAATGGCTTCTGCGATAAAAAAAGAAGAGAACTGAAAATGCCTTTGACGTAGTCTGAAATTGCGATTTTTTAACTTTACTACACATCTTTCAGGGCTTTAAGAAGCTCGTATTAGTTCGCTTTACGGTGTTCTATCCCTCCTCGTGCTTTGTTTTCTATAAGAAACAACTGCCATTTGTCCTACTTATCCCGTGATTGGTGAGATTAAAAAAGAAAAGTAGAGCCATACATTTGCACCGTATTTATATTGAGTCTAAATAAACACAAAAGCAGTTGTAAAAACTTTACCATTTCTAATCATCATGTGGAATATACAAAAAATGCAACGTATTATCATCATAGAACGCACAATAGAAAATAGTGTATTTTATCATACTGTCCGGGGGAAAAATTGCGCTAAGAAAATAAACAGCATAATACTGTTCTTTACGCTGTTCATGTTGTTTACAGCAAAATATGCTGTGGCACAAAACAAAACTTCCATTACGGGAAAAATAACCGGCATTTCGGGAGAAGCAGTTTCTGGTATCAACATAAGGATTAAGGGCAATGAGGTAAGAACCCTGTCGAAAGAAGATGGAACTTTTGAGCTGAACAATCTGAAACCCGGCAATTATGAATTCCTGTTCAATGGATTGGGTTATAAGCCACATAGTCAAAAAATAAGCCTTTCGGCCGGACAATCCATAAAAGTAGAGGTAAAACTAGCCGAAATATCTACTGTTCTGGAATCGGTAACCGTAACCGGCATAACGCAGGCTGCAGAAGTGAGGCAACAGGCCTATAACGTGGCCGCCATTGATGCACGCAAACTCCATAATACCACTTATGACTTGAACCAGGCGCTGAACAAAGTTTCCGGCGTAAGAATAAGGGAAAGCGGCGGGCTTGGCTCAGCTTTTAATTTCTCCCTGAACGGTTTTACCGGAAACCAGGTCAAATTTTTTCTGGACGGCATCCCTATGGACAACTTCGGAACATCCCTCCAGATGAACAATATCCCTATCAATATGGCAGACCGGATAGAGGTGTATAAAGGGGTCGTTCCGGTATGGCTGGGTGCCGATGCACTTGGTGGCGCTATTAACATTGTAACTAACCCCAACAAAAGGGATTACCTCGATGTATCCTATTCCTATGGTTCGTTTAACACGCACAAGTCTGCTATTAATGCGGGATATACTGCCAAATCGGGCTTTACCGCGCAGATGAGTGCCTTTCAGAATTATTCAGACAATAATTATAAGGTGGATGTGGACGTAGCCAACCTGACCACCGGGGTTTACACACCCATGCGGGTAAGCCGCTTCCACGATACCTACAGGAATGAGACCGTAATTGCCAACATAGGTGTTGTGGGAAAACGATATGCCGACAAGCTCCTTTTGGGGGTTACCCTTGGCCAAAACAAAGCCGATATACAGACGGGTAACCGGATGTTCGACGTGTATGGTGCGCGGAAACGGAATGGCGATATCATCATGCCCTCCTTAAAATACCTTAAAAACAACCTTTTCATAAAAGACCTTAACCTGAGCCTCAACGCAAATTACAATCTTGGCCATGAACAATTGGTGGATACCGTTTTTAAGCAATATAACTGGCTGGGGGAATCCAGAGATAAGTCTACAGACCCCAATGCAGTTGGAGGCGAACTCAGACGAACTTTGTACAAGTATAAAAATAACAATGCCAATGTTACCGCCAACCTTGGCTATAAGTTTTTAGATAAACATTCCTTAGCACTGAATAACACCTTTTTAGGCTTCAACCGAAAAGGAAAGGACGAGCTGGACCCGGACAATAAACTGAACATGCAGCCGAGAGAAAACTTTAAAAACATTTTTGGCCTGGGCTACCGTTACGACATGAATGAACGCTTCAATGCTTCCGTATTCCTGAAAAATTACAACCAATCCACAACCGCATTCCAAAGCTATACACCACCTAATGCGCCCTGGGGTACGCTCCCCACTTACACCGAACAACAAAAATCAGTAAATAAAACCGGCTATGGCGCAGCGGCTTCCTATTTTTTGAATACCGGCTTACAGGCTAAAGCTTCTTACGAAAAGACTTACCGTTTGCCCGAAAACGATGAGCTATTCGGTAATCCGACCATAGACCGGATTGAAAACTTTTCACTTCGCCCGGAAAGTTCTGAAAATGCGAACCTGGGGCTGGCCTATCAGTTTATACCTGTTAAAGAGCATAAGCTCCATATAGAGTCCAATTTCATTTATCGCAACTCTAAGGATTTTATCCGGCCAAACCTGACCTCTGTAGGTGGTGTTGCCATGATACAGATGCTCAACCAACAGGATGTAAGGACAACGGGAATTGATGGAGAAATCCGGTACACGTTTAAGGATGCCCTGGTTGTGGGGGTGAACATGACCTGGCAGAACATCCGTAACCAGACAAAATATGAAGCCAATGAAACACAGGTCAGCCAGATATACAAGGACAGGATACCCAATATGCCCTATCTCTATGGAAATGCGAATGCGCAATATTCCATCAAAGGGCTGGGAAGTGCCACCAATGTGCTGAATATTGGTTACAACCTGACGTATGTGCATGAGTATTACCTAAACTGGCCCAGCCAGGGGTCAACCGGCAGCAAGCTGAATATTCCTGAACAATTCCAGCACGATGTTAATGCTGTATATAGCATAAAAGACGGACGGTATAATATTGGCCTGGAATGCAGAAACCTCTTTGATGCAAAAATCTACGACAATTTTAGCCTGCAAAAACCGGGCAGGTCATTCAATATCAAGTTGCGGTATTTTATTGCCGGAAATCAAAAATAACGAAAGCATTTTATTAATTTTTTTAATCCATAAACATCAAATAATATGAATAGATTTAATTTTCTCCTGCTTGCAGGATTATTCCTTGGCCTTGCTATGACCGGGTGCAGTAAAAATGATGACAACACTTCACCAGGTCCCGAACCGGTTGGCAATGCTAAATATGTACTCGCCGTAACAACAACTGCCGGAGGCGCCACCACTTATCTGCTCACTGCTGATCATCTTTCAAAGGGTACCACCTCAACGACCGGCAATGGTACAGAGACAGACGACTACGGTTATATTGTCCAAAACAACACGCTGTTCGGCCAGGTTTACGGGTTTAGCAATCAGGGGCCGTTAACAGCTTTTAATTTTAATAATCAGGGACATATTGTACAGGGAACCACCCTCAACATGATGACAACCCATGCCATGGCAACTGTTAATAACGACGATATATTGTTTGCAAATATACCCAGAGATATTAACAGCCCAACGGCTACCTTTACGGTAGTCAATGCAGTAAAGCCCCAGATAAAAAGTACAGGCAGCGTAAACCTGACAACAGTAGCAAACAATGGTGAACTGGCTTACTTTACTCATTTAGTACAAATTGGCAATAAAATATATGCTCCTTTTATGAGCATTAAAGGAACTACCGACAATACTTTTGGTTCCAATTACCTTGACAATAGCTGGGTTGCCGTGTTCAGCTATCCTTCCATGGTGCTTGAAAAGGTCTTCAAGGATAACCGCACAAGTTACATTGGTTCTTACTCTGGACAGAATGGGCTTAACAAGATTGACAATGGCGAGGTCTATGCCTTTTCCACCGCAGTAACAGGTTCTACCAAACATTCAGCCGGACTGAAAATAAATACCAATTCGCAAGAGTTTGACCAGAGTTATTTCTTCGATATAGAAACAGCTTCTGGTGGCCATAAATACGCCAGGAGTACTTACGTAGGCGGTACTCGTTTCCTTGCTGAAATGTATGCTGAAGCAGGAGCATCAACAGGTACGGTAAAGCTCGCTATATTGGATGTGGCCGCAAAAACGGTAACCTGGGTTGCCAATTCGCCAATTTATACGCCATCCCTTTTCTCTACACCCACTTACGTAGAAGGTGACAAGAATACCGTTAATATCCCGATAAAAGACGCAACCGGACAGGTCGCTATCTATCAGGTTAACGGTTCCAACGCTACAATAACAAAAGGACTTGTGGTAAATGGCGCAGCGGATATTTATGCCATTAATAAACTTACCTATTAGGGTGTAAATTATATGCAGCAGATGAAAAAAGTATCCAGGACAGTAAGTTTGGCCTGGTTAGCTTTTTTTTAGGGTTGTATTTTTTCCATTGCAAAAACGAAAACGGGGGAGAAAGAATTGCACACCCGGCAGTTACAGGGGAAGTCCCATAAAGCCTAGCCCATCGTGTTACCGGATTTTGGTGCATTGGAAACGGTCAAAAATAAAAGGGAAATGCAGGCAAGGAGATTTTCTCATTTTCTATAAAGAATGGATAACTAAAATGAGCAATTATTTTATTACAAAAAGGGGAATTAGCATGGGCAGCAACGAAAACGGCTTAATAGAACTAGTATATACCATTCATGCGTATGGTGTTTTCTATATCGGCAAAGAAAGAAGCGGAAATAAAAGGTGTCGCACTTTTTAGCGCCATTTCTAAAATAAGCTATTAAAAGTTATTCATTGAAGTAAACAGATCACATTGAAAAAAAAGATAGATACTATACGGTGGGCAAAACACCAAAAAAGGTGGTTTGGTAAATGGCATACCTACCTGGGGATTATCGCAGGTATTGTCGTGTCATTTATCGCTGCAACCGGGTCTTTACTGGTATTTCAGGATGAGATAGACCGTGCCTTAAATCCTGGCCTCTTCCGCACTCTGGAAGGAAAGCCAAAGCTGGCTTTCCATGAGGTTTTTGATATAATGAAACGTAGCTACCCTGCGAGGCAAATTTCCAGTATCAGTCTAAGTGAAAAAGATGACCTGTGTGATGCCTATATCGTTATGCTTTCTGCTAAGGGGAAACCCGGTGAGGCGATTGAAGCTTTTATCGATCCATATAACGGGAAGCTATGCGGTAAAAGAATTTATCGGAGTTCCTTTGTGAAGATACTAAATGAGCTGCATGCGAACCTGATGCTTTCCTTACCTGGAAAAATCATTGTCGGACTCTCTACATTAGTGCTGCTTATACTGACTATTTCAGGTCTACGGCTCTGGATTCCTCAAAAATGGAAACAGCTTAAATCGGTGCTAACCGTCAGTTTTAAAAGCAGTTGGAAAAGGCAAAATTACGACTGGCACAATGCCATAGGATTTTATACCGCACCATTTGTAATTGTACTGTGTTTGACCGGGTTTTGCATGAACCTGGGTATTTTAGGGGCACCCGTACTGATGAAAGTGAGCGGCGAGGACCTGGGCGTTATAAAAAAGCTCATCCAAACCAAATCTCACTACATCAAAGGAATCGCACCGTTGCCGCTTAAGGATATACTTTATCGTGCAACTAAAGAAATGCCAGATGCACGGGTAATCTCAGTATTTCTTCCCACTGACTCAGCAGGTTCATTTGCCCTCCAGATGCATGCCAGAAGTAAGATTGGATGGGCTAAAAGAGATGCCGTACTGATTGATCAGTATTCGGGAAAAATACTTTTCAATAGCCGAAAGGATTTCCAGCAAATAGGCAAAGCCTATCTGGGATGGGTACAACCCCTTCATTATGGCAATTTCGGTGGTATGCCAACCAAGATATTCGCTTTTGTGGGTGGACTCTCGCCGTTACTTTTAATGATCTCCGGCCTGATAATTTGGTGGCCGAGGTATAATAAACAAAAGCCTAAGAATTTTTCAGGAACAACTACCGGCCCGCTTAAGGAATCAGTGCATAGAGAAGTTCCTACAATAAAATCCTACAGACAAACATGGTTTAAGGCAAGCAAACAGGGTGGTGGGTACGGTTTATGGATTGCGCTAATCAGCCTGGTTACCGGAGCGATATACGGCCTGCCCTCCAAAGTGATTATCGAACCTGCCTTATTAACATTTTACCTGGTAACCAGCATTGTAATGCTGAATTTTGCAGTGGCTTTAATTACGTTGATACTGGTATTGTCGGCGAAAGGAATAGTGTCGTTTCGCTCCAGGCTTGACATATTTGGATCAGTAAGGTACTTTGCATTGTCGCTCTCAATTTCAGTAGTATGCTTATCGCTGTTCTTTGTTCTGTATAAATGTGGCATTACTGAATTTTAAGATTATTCTCCAATGTGGTAACACTTCACCTCAAGCTTTCGGAAAACCATATTAAATAATGCAATGAACTTTAAATGGCTTGAAAATTTTTTAGCCTCGGTTTGCATGACAACTACTTGCGCTGGCTAAGGATTGGAATATTAAGATATTATCCCAGCGGGATTACAACAAAGACTATCAAAACGTATAAACCCCTGCAATCGCACGATTAGCAGTGGTTTATACTTTTAGGGAATTACCAAAATTCGCACGAATTCACAAAAATTGGTGAGTGATTCGGTGTTAAGGCAAAACGGGTATGGAGTTGAAAGCGGCCAGGCTATTTCGTTTTTTCATTCCATCGTTGATTATTTTAAAAGACGAAGTAGCATCATGTGTGTGAATAATTTAACACTAAATGATAATAAAAATGTTATTCAATAAAACACAAGTAATTATGGGAAAGCAATTCATTATTGTCTGTTTAGTTTTAACTGGTATAGTTAACACTGCCCAGGCACAGGAAAACTTACAAATAGCATGGCCGGGTGAGTACAAATGGAAAATAGGTTCTGACCAAAAAAGTGGAAATACGCGTATGGTTGAACTGTTAGCTGGAAATGAGTCTTTTAAAAACTGGACCATCATCGGCACCATGCTGTCGTTGATGGGGTCTACATCCGTTTCGGTAGAACAGGCCATGAACGCAACCTATAACCGAACCCTAAAAAACGCTCCTAAGGCAAAGCTCAAAATGATTGAAAAGGGAACCAAATCGGGTTCACCCTGGATATTGTTCCGCATCGAGTCGCCAAAGTTCAACAATAGCGCCATCCCAGAGTCGCAACTCTATTACATCATTCAGGGTAAAAGTGCTTTATACTCCAATTTCGTAGCTGTGAAGCAACCATCACTGAGCGTGCTGTTCGTAGAAAAATGGGCCAAGGTTTTTAAAAATAGTATGCTGGTGAGTAAATAATGGAGACTGCAAATTTATCACCTTGTGGATGGCATTTCCTTCGTAGGATCAATACAGCTCATAGGTTATAAACCAGTTTTATCGATTTTATGACCAAATCGTCCTGGTTTTGCTTTCACATCTCCATCTATCCATTCTGACTGGACATAAAATTGACCATGATCTTTGATTAAAATAAATTCGGGATTCATGCTTTTACCTGTTTGATAGCCAGATACATTTTTAAGATGAGTTAAAATTAGCTTAGAACCCTTTGCTGTAGCGCTTAACTCATCAAAAAACGCCATTTGGAAACCGTTTCCTTCCGCAGTAATCTTTTTGTTTGTGATCCTGATGTCTAATTCCCAGCCTGCGTTTTGCCCGGCGATATCGCCGTAACTGAAATAGGCAGAATATTTGCCGACCCAGGTTGATGGAATTGCCGCATCGGTAGACTCAGCTTTTTGTTCAGATGGCTGTTCGGCGTTATGATCGCTGTAACTTGTCGCAAAAAATGAACTTGCAGGAGCCTGAATTGCATCCTGACTCACCGTTTTTTCCCTGCAGCTGCTCAATATGATCAAACTTGCTGCGCTGATTAAAAATACCCTCTTCATGAATTTAAAACAGATTAAGTCCAAAAATGATTTAATTAATTTTCCACTACCTCAACGTTCTCAATAAAGGCTGTCGACCTATTCTTTTAAAAAACCTGTACCTACCCTATTTAACCGTATAGAAAGTGCTGTTTTACTTTTTGTGGTTAATCAAATCCATCATAATCAACCCCTCACTGGCGATCGCCATACTACAAAATCTACTGAAAGGCCGAAGCAAAACCATGGAAATATTTTCAATTCCAAAAAAACTTTAACCAGCAACTAAACCGTTTTAAAATTTTATCCTTTTCCTTGCCTTTTTAATGATGATTACGAACTACAACTCAAACATTTATACCATGTCGCTGTTATCCTATCAATCTTATATAAACGAAATCATTATGAAAAACAAAATTACCCATTTAGCACTTAGCGCATTGTTGCTTGGCTCCGTATCATTTGCATCGGCACAAATTAAATTAAATTCCAAAGGTATTGGTGCACTTGAAAAGGGCGTAAAGGCAGCAACTTTCTCAGATGCAGACGCATCGAGGCTTGCTAAAGAAGCAGTGGGTTACATGGATACGCACAATACTGTAGCGTCGGAAAAAGATCCATATACCATTAGACTTAAAAAAATATTCGCCAAACACAAGAATGAAGGTGGATTGGCGCTCAATTTTAAAGTGTATAAAGTAAAAGATATCAATGCTTTCGCATGTGCAGATGGTAGTGTGCGCGTATTTTCATCATTGATGGATATCATGACCGACGACGAATTGTTAGGAATTATCGGTCACGAAATTGGACATGTTGCCAATAAAGATTCTCGTGATGCAGTGAAAAGTGCTTATAAAAGAGAAGCAATGATGGATGCAGCAGCCTCGCAATCCGGCGCAATTAACAGCTTATCAGAAAGTCAGTTAGGAAGTTTTGCTACCGCGATTTTAGATAGCAAATATAGCCGTAAACAAGAAAGTGAAGCCGATGAGTATGCATACAATTTCATGAAGAAACACAACTATAAAGTAACAGCCCTGGCCAGTGCCTTTAATAAGTTTGCTGAAATGGAAAGTTCTTCAGGTACCAAAAAGAGCAATTCAGAAAAGATGCTAAGCTCACATCCAGATAGCGCCGACCGTGCTGCGAAAGTGCTTGCAAGAGCGAAAAAAGATGGTTTAGCAGGATAGATACAGTAATAAGTCGTGTTTTTTAGTTACGCACTTTAAAATTCTGCTAATTAAAAAATACTTCTGCTTATAATGACATTTATGTAAACAACTGATATTCAGTATTATTTTTTTTGACCATATAAGACATTTAAGGACCATATAAGCTTATATTTCTTATACGGTGTGAAAGCCTATAGGATTATTTAATGAATTAGCTGTTCTTAGGTGTCTAAGGTGGTTAATTAAACAGCGTAGTCTTTAATTCTACGACCACCTTAGACATCTTAGCTCAATGAGTTTTACAGGATGCAAAATCTTAAACCTAATAAGTTAGAAAGCGCATACAGGATGTCATTCCTATTTTTTTCATGCCACAGACCTGATGGGTACTCTTAATGGCAATTTAAAGCTGGCAAACCTAAGGTTTGCCAGCTTTTTTTCTAGTGATCCCAAAACTCATCCTATTACGCCGCTGCGAATTGTTATATAGCTGATTGATCCGCACTCGCTTTCATTGCAGCTGGGATATGCACTATAAGTTGGCAGCAGCTGTTTATTTTTGTTTACACTGCCACACTTCGGGCATTGGACTGCTTTGATATCTTTAGCCATTTGATGGCTAATGAATACACGTATGATGGCGTTCTAAAACTTTCAAACTAAACATATTGAGAAATGGCACAGTTACTTCCACCACTGTCGTTTTTCTTCAGTTATAGCCGCTTTACTGGCCGGGCGATTATCATTAGAGATTGCGCTTACATAATTCTGCCAGCCATACTTTTCATATTGTGGCGGAACCGTGATGCCATCAATATCGCTAAACGGAGAATCATAGATGGTAATATCACCGAATTGCAGCTTTTGCGATTGTTTACTGCCATTTGCGATCCAATTGCCGCTGAACTGATTGTTGCCATAACCATCGCTCCCAAAATCCAATGTATCGTAAAGAAGTTGATTTTTAGCATTCAAACAAAAATTTGTGGTCAGATTCCCAGCTATGGTTCCACTTCCAGGTATTTTACTATCTTCATTGATTGTTAAATTACAAATCATCTGGCCACGCTTATAGCCTTTATAGGTTTCGGGTGCGTAGGCATTTCCGGATTTGTAAATACCAGCCTGCAAAATTTTGATCGTGCCGGTAAATGGTCTAACCTGGGTACCTACCCTTGTTTTTCCCTGCACCTTGTACTGATAAGGATTACCAGCGTCTTTGATTACTGAAGTATAATGGATATAAAACCGTTGATAGTTTTTTCCAATAATCCCCAATGGTTGAGGGAAGGGTTCATATTTGTTCAGGCTAAGCAGCAAAAGTTTATCACTCTGCCATAAAGCTGATAAATTGTAGACCTTAATGTTAGGATAAAAGTTGGTAGTGCCGGCTGGTTGTGCATGTGTTCCGCTGATAAAAAGCAGCGTAGCTATTGTACATAGTAGCGTATAACGCATGGCTTGATTGATCATCTTCATTTTAGCTGGTTTATTCTTTATAAATATCAAATTTTTGAAACGGAACTTTGCCAAAGTTTTTAACGGTTTTAACTGTAGTTTTCACCTCTTCATGACTAATGGCCTGAAATCGCTCCCCACCATCTTTATGAAGGAACCAGTTTTTATCTGCTGGCGAATATTTGAAGGTCACAATGCGGGTCCATCGCCAGCCACTGCCGCCATAATGTTCTACGGAAAAATAACCATTCTTGATGGTTACTCCCATAAACGGATCGCCCATTTGTCCGCCGCAGTCGAAACAATATACAGCATTATCGCTTCGGGCAGCAATTTTATAGGTTTTATTTGCCTGGCCAATCATCAGTAGAAGTGGTCGTTTCTCAGGATGAGAGATCACATCTGATGTTTTTTCTTCGCCTTTTTTGTAAAGTATCAATACCGCGTCAGGATATGCATCGCCGTTTAAATCGCCCGTAGAAAGGTCGAGAGCTTCGTATCCTCGTGGGATAAAAGATTTTAAACTAGCCGGAACGTCAACCTTCATTTTAGGAGGAGGCTGCCCTATAGCTTGTGAACTCACGAAAATAAGTAATAGTAAAGAAAAGTAATAATTTCGCGTCGCCGGTATCAGGTTATTGTACATAAACGAATAAACAAATTATATTCGAAATGTTTGGTATGGAATCGCAATAAAACAAGCTGTAATGAAAATTAATTCCCAATTGGAAAAATAAGTCCTCCACAGTTAATCTTTGTTAAGATGGATGCGCTCTTACTTTCGGCTTCCCCCCCGCGTGACCACCATTGACAGCCAAAATTCAGGTGCCGAATGGAAATTTCCACAGATTGGCTCTGTAGGTATCTTTAATACCATTTGTAAATAATTCAAGTCATTTCCGCGCTAAAACGTTCGGGGAACAAAATCTGATGATCGTGAACAAATAAGAAACAAATTTATGCAAAGAAGCACAAAAAGGGAAAATTTGAGTGCAAAGAAAAACCACTTAAAATATTTGTTTTAAGTGGTTTAGAGGCTATCAAGAGAATGCCAGTTGCTGTGTGCTAGATTTTCCCGCCCTTTTTCAAACCAGCCAGGATTATACTGGAATAATTAGTGTCTCCTACTATAGGCAGATCTATTGTACAAGCACTGAAGTCCTTGCTCCACTTAACTACAGGTTGCCCTGTTCTGTTAAGCGTATTAATAGTTATCGCAACTTTTTTCGCAATCGGCCTCCATCCTAACGCAACCCCAACGCCTCTTTCAGGATTCAGGAATTCTCCTATAGTGGTTAAAGTGGTCATGCTGAGTTCGTAGCTATTATCTGTTAATTTGACACCTTTTGCATTTAATGTGATATGAAATTTGCCCGCGATTTTGGAAATTTCTTTGGCACATGCAGCTTTTTGTTCAGCTGTTGTGTTTACGGATGTTTTTTCTGCAGAGTTTAATATATCAGTGCCATAAACTTTATCAAAATACTTGCCTAAGTATGAACTTAAATAAGAAAAAGTTGAAATGTCAAAAGAACGCTTATCAGCCATAATTCTGGTAAACATTTCCGATGGGCCATTAATGGTGACGCTTTCCTCTATAACCTTAGCCCTTGACCAATTATATTTTTCCTCTAGTGTTTGGACAATATCGGCAGTTGTCTGTGCCTTTGTATAAAAAGGCGTGGCTAAGCAAAAAATAGCGCAAAATAGAAATAATTTCATTTGTTTAATTTTTAATAGATGGTGATTTGATAAATAGTATGGAAGCTGGAGAAATTAACTTTAAATGAGTTTAATGACTCAAATTAATTTAATCTCTATTCCGGTTGTAAGTTCAATTATTGCTAATGATTTATTAATGGTATATTAAATTCCATTTAAACGTATTCATTGTTTGTTGAAGTTCGAATAAATCATAGATGGTTTAACAACAGTCTTTATTCATAATAGTTTTATAAGCTAGTGATAAATAAATCGTAGTTTGAAATCAGCTGAAGAATGATTGGTAGAATTCGTTCCTTAAAATCATCAGATCGGATTATAAAGTACTGAATGCCTTGAAATTAACTAAGGATGATTTAGATTTTAACGAATGCAATGGAGAAACTGCATTAATAATTGCAATAAATAATAATAATATAGCAATGGTACAGTACCTGATAAAAATAGATGTAGATAAAAACAAAACAGAAACTTTTGATTGCGGTGATGTCATTTATTACGGTAAATTGCCCATTGAAATTGCGAAGGCCAATAATTTGGAAGAAATAGTGGAAGTACTGAAGTAAAAAGTAGTGCTGTAAAACTTGTTTTCTACATCATACATTTTTGCGTTAGGGATAGAAACGATATCCTTTTTTATTCTTCATAAAAAAGATTTAGTAGATAGCCCGCCTATTGAGAACGTCCTAATAAATAACTAAAAAAAATAAAAATGAAATACTTCAGCACCTTCTTGTTCCTCTTATTAGTAAACAGTGCTTTCGCACAAACCACCCGTAAAATTGTAAAAGATTTTGACGGAGATGGAAAAAAAGACAGCGTATTTATAGATAGCGATAAAGATATTTTAATGCTTTGGCTATCTACACAAAAATATAAGCGAGTAGAAAGCAAAGAAATCACACACCTAAATTTCGGTAATACATTGGTGGCAACCACCAAAGGTTTTGAGTTTTGGAACGATTACGATCGCTCAGGTTTTATCAGTGTGTTTGCATACGATAAAATAGCTAAGAAAATGCGGTTAGTACAAATGCGCAGAAGTGATGATATGCTGGGAAGAGATCATGCTAACGAAGGAATTTACGAATCGAGTGTAAACCTAATTACTAATAAATATGTGGGTATAATTAGAACCAAGATTAAGGGCAAAGTTATTAAGTCCATTATTAATGCTGAACTAGTGTTTCCGAAAACCTATTTGGAAACGTTTAGCGATTTGATAAATTTTGATTATCAGGCTAAATGCATTGCACTTTACAATAAAAACAAATCGAAAAAATAAATAGTATTTGATGAAATCAAACCTAAAAACCATAACATTTATTCTTTCTTTTATAGGATTGACGTTCCTGCCAATTACGATGCTGATTCAATATAACCGATTGGTACCAATTGAAGGTGTTTTGAGCGAAGTTAATAAGTCCACAAATCGGATATCCTATTTTAAATTTAATTTAAGTGGATATAAATGCACTTTTGAGAACAAGGGGAATGGCCTCTTAAGTTTGTTAAAACCAGCCATTATTTACAATGATAAACCAGTTTACTTTAAAATATTAAAAGATGATTTACCTTTTGTTAATACCTATTTAAAATTTACCTACATCGGTTTTAACGGTAAGCATACCCTAATAGATTTGTACTATTGCATCGTTAAACCAAGTCTATTGATCCAGATTTTTCTGATATGCTGCACTGTTGTATTGTTTGGCCTAAATTTCATTTGTCATTATAGATATAAGCAGATAGTTTTTAAAAGATTGATGGTTGCTTCTCTCCTATTTTCATTTCTATTGATGTTATTATAAATGGTAAAGACAGACTTTAAAAACAAATTCAATTTCATAACTACCATTAATTTATGTGCAATCTAATTTAATCACCATAATAACAAACTACCAAACCTACGAATTCGCCATTAGCTATTTTTCTCAAATTATATAAGAGCTTACTTACGGATACCTTCCTTAAAGAAATTTAAGTATAAGCGGGCTGCCGCAAGGTTGGGTAATTCCTGGGTATTGGCATAGTTCCCTGTTAGTAGTAGCACGGGCTTTGCCTGTATAGAAGTGAAACAACAGACAAAGTAACTGATATAACCATTGTAACCTTTGAATTCCAATATGTAAGCCTGGCTGTCTTTATAGGCCACCCGTATCTTGTCGTCATCACCACGTAGAAAGGCTATAGAGGAAACAGCCTTCTGATCAAAAGTAGCCTTTGTCGTTACAAAACTGTTTTGGGGGATTTTATCCAGGCTACTACGTAAAGAGGTTAGTGTTGCAGGGCTCTTGATCATGCTAACCAATTGGTAATTCCCTTCAAGGGTTGTAGAGAACATTTCTTCTTTGTCCGGAAAATTAATATTGCCGTATAGCTGGTCACTGATGCTATCAAAAAGTCCAGACTCCAGCAGAGAAAGTGTTTTTTTATAGGCCGCCCAATTAAATGCTTCCGGATTTTTGTGGCTAACAAATAAGTTTTTAGCCATCCGCAGTTTTACGGCTGCGAGATCTGTTAGTTGTTTTGGTGAAGCTTCATAGGTAACGGTCTTTTCTTCGTTCAGGTAGATGGCGAAGGCATGTTGCGCTTTCAGGTATTGAAAGTATAACGTGCAATACATACCATTCTGAATGTAGATAACGCTGCTACTGTCTGAATAGAGTATTTTGACGTCGCCATCCTTTTGCATTGACTTGAACTTCTCTGTAGTAACAGCATTCGGATCTTTTGATTTTACAATATGCAATCGTCCATCAAAGCCCTGGAAATGCTTATATGGTAACATGTCTTTGAACCCTGCATAGTAATAGTCCGGATCATTACTGTCGATATTTAGGTCGCATAACTTCCACTTAAATTCGTAGGTACCACCTTTACTTTCCAGCTCATAATTATAAGGCAGGTCAATATTTAGCCTGGTACCATCAAGACTTACAGTGTGATATAAATTAGGGATAGCTAAAATGTCTTTTATGCAAGAAAGGCATGGGGCTGAAATGTCTTTCGCTGGTGGTTGTGTACCTGTACTATTGGAATGGTTACCGCAGGCCGATATCAGCAATGCGGTTAGTAAGGTAAGGATGATTGAACCGGATATTTTTTTGTGGTGGATGGGCATTGATTTTGTTGGTTTATTAAAGGTTAGCGTATTTTATATACGCGAAACAAAGATATTTGCATTTTGTTTACCAAATAAAGTAATCTGGATAAGTAAACCTGCGTCGCTGATTTCCTATTCAGATTTGATATCACTTTGCGCTACTTTCAGTTTTCTGTGCCAAAAGTGCTGATAGTAGGGTTCATATTTTGTTATGGGCTTCTTTTATTTATGAACCATAATTAAATAGCTTATGGGCCTTTATTATTTAGGAAGGCACGCATTATCGAAAGCTCACGGCAGCAGCTTTCCATAAAAGAGCATAACGCACTCTTGCTGATTTTAGCGATATTTGTAACTATTCTTCTGTGCATAAACGCTATTGCCATTAAGGTCAAAATAACAAATAGTTGTTTAAATAAGCTTATGGTTCAAGCTGTATTAAACTACTTTGTCCTGTACTATAATTGGAGACAACTCCAGCCTCCGGTCAGCCTGTTTCTTTAGTATAATTAATTAGATTTGGGTAATCAAAGCAATATAGTAGTCTAAATTTACACGCTAATTTTACAAACCATGCAAAAGGCTCAAGCTGCAATACCTTAACCACTACCATGAAAAAGGTGATTGTACACCTTCCGGGGTATCAGGTTGATTCCACATTAACTATTCGATTTTTCTCATACTTAAAACATCAGATTAAAAAAATATATTATCGTTTTTATTGGTGCAGTAGTGTTCGGTGTATAATTACTACCCAATATGATTTTACGAAAAAAATTAACCCATTTCAATTATATTTATGTTTGTTAAGGAAGTTCATTCAAAAGGCGAAAGCCCGCTTACGGGAAACATCGTCTTCAAACAAAACCAGCTTTCACCTTTAAATGTAGGTACTGGTACCATTACCGTACAGCAAACTGTTTCGAGTAAGAAAAAGGAAGACAGTTCTAGCACAGATGGTATAGTACCAGAAACAAAGTATGAGAACATTCACAAATTTGCAGTAAATGGCCCACGATTTAGTTTGCCAATTGGGGCTATTACCTCGGTTTTTCCGCCAGAAAATGCACAAGGCGATTATGATAAGGTATTGCCCCACGTTTGTCTCAACAGGTCTACTATTCCATGGGAACGCTCTATTGTAACGACAAAACTAAAGGCTAAACTGTTAAAAGAAACGCCAGATCAGGCTCCCTGGTTGGCTATCCTTAGTGTATATGATACCGATCAGGCTGTAAAAGTTTCACAGATTGATCTAAGCGGACTGATTGCCTCAGCAAAAACTGCAACAAATGAATCGAACAGGCTTCCGGATAATTATCTTCACCCCTATTTTGAGCTTAACCCAACGGCAGAAAAGTTAACAGATAAATGTTTAGTGGTAGATATTCCCGTAGCACTGTTTAATACAATTGCCCCAACCAAACAAGATCTGCCCTGGCTGGCACATGTACGGCAGATTCAACCCAGCAATACTCAATCATTACGTTACCTTGAGCATTTAAAGGGGATTTCCAATGAAAAGACATTGCCAGAAATTGCTACAGTTATTGGTAATAGGTTGCCGCTTCCGGGAGGTAAAACCACAGCTTACCTCGTATCTCTGGAAGGATGGGAAGATTATCTGCCCAATGAAGAATCACCATCATCTAAAATAGCGGTTAACATTACGCATGTACGTTTGGTATTGCTCAAACAATGGGATATCTATGCCATAGATAGGAAGGAAAGTTTCCTGGGCTATCTCACCAATCTCAATCAGGAAGAAAAAAAATATACCGGAAGCCTGTTGCAGCTTGCGGCCGACTACGAGCCTGGCAAGGCTGGTGATGCCATCAACAATGCTTTTAAGATGGGGTTTGCTCCATTAAATCACCATACCCGTAGTGGCGATCAAACCGTATCCTGGTACCGCGGACCTTTTGTGCCCTATGATATAAAGGCTGGTGAGGTTACGTTTCCGGTAAATGGTCCGGATAGTGCAACTGCATACAATCCAGATACCGGGATGTTAGATGTTTCTTATGCCGCTGCCTGGCAACTGGGTCAGCTGTTGGCCTTACAGAACGGCAATTTTGCAGAAACGCTTTACAACTGGAAATGGAGCAATACACGGGAGGCCATTGCCAAATTTGAAAATGAAGTGCTCACCGATACCCTGCAGAAGATTGTAAATGACAAGAAACCGCTCACAGTTTTACGCAGTGGTACACCACATGAGATTTCATTACATGCACAAACCAATATGTTGAACATGATGAACGCAGGTTTAAGTGCAATTTTAACAGGATTTATGAACAATCAAGATAACTATTCGGATGAAAATTGATAGAGCAGAGATGCTGGATACGCTAAGTAATCCGGATAAATTAAGGAATTTATTAAACCATAACCAACCGTTGAAGGCTTCCTCGTCGCCAACTGATTCTACCGAGCAGAAACTATCTGACTGGCTTGGGCGACTCAAGTTGCTGCATGGTGTACCTTTTAACTATTTGGTACCCGATATGGAGATGTTGCCCATGGAATCGATCAGGTTTTTTCACTGTGACACTACCTGGTTAAGTTATTTGGCAGATGGAGCGCTGAGCATTGGCCGTACCGCTTCATCAGACTACACCCACGATGAAGTTCATCTTCCTAAGCTTAAGTTATTTGCACGCAAATCATTAAAATCAGAGCGTGGTAAAGCTTTAGGGCATCTGTCTATCCATTTAAATAAAAAAGAATCTGGTTTATTAAATGCCGAGCCTAATAAAGCATCAGAAACTATTACCGGTTTCTTATTGCGCTCTGGTGTAGTAAAAGATTGGGAAGGCATGCAGGTTGCCGCTTTCGGAGCTAATGATGTGCCCTGTCAATTGCTGCGCATGGACCACCTGAGTCCAAATGTGCTGCTTTGCATGTACGAAGGCATAGTGAACAGAATCAGGATCAATGAGCATCCGGAAGTACTTCACTTTGGATTTGAGAAATTAGAGACGCTTCAGAAATCATTCAGGAACCTGGCTAATAAGGGAGTTGGTCAGGAACCTGGTACTCAAATAGACGAAAAGGTTATTAAGCCAATTGTGCTCAACCCCAGGGATGAAAAGTTATCGTACATGCGTTCAGGAAATACCGGGATTATAAGAATCAATAAGTTGGCGGCTGGCATGCAAAACGCGCTTAATAAAGGAGTTGATTATAAAGATTCGTTTACGGCTGCAGAGTTTGCGCTCGAAATGGTTGCCGGCGCAGAAGCAGTTAATTTCATAATTAAATAAACGGAATATCCAGATGAAAACAAATTTAATTGCAGACGGCCTGGGTTTGGTTGTTCCAATGAATATCGAAGCCATGTGTGTTGCCGAATCAGTTGGTGCGAAATTTCAGCCAGAAACTTATGATTTTAGCACGTTGCCTTTGTCAAAAAGTGAGAAAAGGCCATTTATAACAGAATCATTAGTGTCCGGCACAAAATTAGAACCAAAGGACCCTGGTGTGCATTTACACTGGGCCCTGCCCGATGGATTAACAAAGGGAGCAACCCGTCAGGATGGCGAGGGTGCTGTTACCTTTCCAAAAACACCAGATCGCTGGTTGGTGACAAGGGTGGCTTCTGACCTTTCAAATCCGGCCAGTCCGGTAAATAAAATCAGATCCTGGGTGGTAGAAAGTAACTATATCTCTAGCGAGGCCAAGGGAGGCCGGCCGGCAACTGCTGTACCCTATAACACGGACGCTCCCGGTAAGAATAAACCATTGTACCGTTACCTGGGTCGTGTTTTATCTTATGAAACCTGGCGGACAAACCATCAGCAAAAACTGAAAGGTATAACACCAAATACAAATGAAGAATACGCCAACGGATTAAATGCTTTGGGTTATGGTTCGCCCACATTTTCTGCATCTTACAGTACCAGCAAAAGTGCTTTCGGCTTTTTTGATAAACAGGCAGACCTCAAAGAATTTCCTGGTGCTATCCTGTTATCGTACCAGGTAATTGGTTGGTACCACAACGAAGAAGACGATCCCATCAACCAATTGCCACTTCAGTTTAACCAGGCTGATTTTAAAAGGCTGTTGGAAGATGCGACGGCAAAAGACCAGGAAATTTTAAACGCCTATTATTCGGTTTATATTGAGGATGGTGCTTACGTGCTAAAAAAAGGTATCGATGCAGGGGAACAACTGAGTGTGATTAATGCATTGTCGTCATCAGGCTTTAATTTTTTAGATGGTTTATTGAACAGGTGCAAATGGTCACTTCCATCCAGCATTGCTGAAACTTTACCTAATGTTACCCATACTCTTTATACAGGCACAATCAATAATGTAAAATGGAACGGTACAGAACCTGCTTTTAGGGAGCTTAGCAAGAATATGAGGGTTGCGGTGGGCAATACTGCAACAGAGGCATTGGCCGCCCTCATGGGCAAGGTGAGTAATATGCCCAATCCAAAAGATGTTGAATGGTTATTGAATGCACTGCAATTGGGCAAGCTTAAAGACCTTTTATTGCTGAAAGAGGTAGACCGCACTGAACAGCTGAATATTGAGCTGCACACCAACGGTTTTAACGCTTCCGGAGGTGGCGAATTTTGGGAAATCTCTAAAATTGATAGTGACAAAGATAAAACAGGCTTAAAAAGTCTGAACAAAAGTTTAGGCACCCTGCTTAACGAACTGAACAAAATCCAGTTTGATTACGATCGCAATTTGAATGAAATCGAATCGGCAAGGATCCAGATTTTTATGGATTGGTACAGATTTATACAGCTGGTGCGTAAAGATGAAGATAACCATGATCATGATAACCTGGAAATAGGCAATGTACAGGGCTTTATTGCTAAACAGATAGAGGAGCTGAATGCAAAAGCTGATGCTAATGACAAAGAGCTGATAAAAGAAAAAATTGAGGCCATAAAGAAACTCATTCCAAAGGAATATGAATTGATCAGGAATTCGGCACTACGGTATTGGCAACCAGCCGAACCAGTTGTTTTATTCCAGGGCGATGAAATCACTCCTCCCCAAAGATATGGAGGCGATGGACGTTTCATGGCCAATAAATCCATGGTTTGCCGCCTGTCATCACAGTTGGTGAACAAGCTTGTAATACCAAAAGATGTTGTTGGAAATGAAGGTGAGTTTGTTTTTGAAGGAAAGGATGCACCGCAGCTGCCAAACAACATGCCCTTGCCTCATGCCAACCAGTTTTATGCACTTTTTACCGAAAGCTGTTTGCTTAATCCTTTGGTAACAAGCTTGCTTTGTAAGGCTGCCGGATCAACAATGGAGCAAAAAGACATTCAACTGATCCTCAGGAATGAACGAGAAAAGTATTTAATTCCAACGCTTCCGTTGGTGCTTTCGTTAGCAGCCATGGATCAGATCCAAAGTATAGTAAGTGCTGCAGATTATGATTATCTGTTCGGTTCTTACCTGAAGAAAGATGATGGCTATTCGTTAAATTTAGTGGTCAAAAATCTTCCGGAAAATGAACTCAAACGTTTACAATACATTCTCATTTCTGCTGGCATTGGTCCGGAAAGCAAATTAAAAATTAGTGGTACGGTACCTTCTCCCGTTTATTTTGTTGAATGGGACAAAAACCCATGGCTGCCATATCTCCTATCATGGAAAGTGAATTATTTCCCGGTGGCCGACAAAAAATCGGGTTCAACAAAAGACATTGCTTATAGCAAAGATTTCATTACTAAAAATTTTATACTGGAAAATGGCGACAACAGGCATAACGATACATTGGGAAAAAAACCTCAGCCTATGCAAAACGCTATTTTTCTTACCCCCAATGTTAAAGATAACCTTCATGAACAACTCCAAAAATACATAGATTCGCAACCAGCTGGTACCACAACCGCACTTAGTGATCTTCAGGAAAAATTGAAGAAACAAAGATCGATACTTTCGCAATCGCTTAATGGCTTTAATAATGGCCTGGTAATGCGTGATCAGGTAATGCAGCTAGAGGTTACAGACCTGGTGGAAGATGATCTGCAGGAATTCACCAATATTGATGTACGCAATGTGGTTGGCAGTTTGAACAAAAGTGCCCCTAAACCAGAAAAATATTACAATCCTATCCGTGGCGGTTATTTGCAGATAGAATCGTTAACCATTGTAGACGCATTTGGTTACACGCTGGAAGCACCCAAGGTTAACGTAATGTCGAATTTGATCATTGCCGAAAGCCTTAAAACAAATCAGGGTAATAATCAAGGTTTTATTTACCTGGCTCCAAGAATTGCCCAACCAAGCCGGTTGCAGTTTAGGTGGCTTGCTGCTAATCACGAAAATCTGGAAACGAATTCGCACCCAAGTACTACTCCCGTTTGTGGATGGATCATGGCCAACCATATTCAGCCTGGACTATGGTTTTACAGGGCAGAGGGAACCGCTATTGGGTCGCTAAGCCTTTCTGAAGACGGAAAAAGCGTGCTCTGGCAGGTGGCTCCGGTTGTTGGTAGTGATGCTGAGGCTAACCTTTCGAAATACTTTGCGACTGAAGCTGGTAAAAAAGTAAATGAAGAAATAAAGAACCTGATCATTGCCTTATATAACAATAACAAAGGCGAATACCTGAAAGACTTCTTACAAGCGAACGATTTGTCATTTAGATCGATGAAGCCAAGCGGCTATCAGCAATCCGGAAGCAATGCCGTATTGATGAGTTCTCCAATCGCGGTAGCGCAAGTTTGCTTGGGAATAGAACTCAAAGGGTCACCTGCCTATAGCAATGGATGGGATGACCTCCAAAAGGAAATAGATCAGTTTGCTTCGGATAGCTCGATAGATAGAGTGGATAACGGATTTACAGCAGTTAAATTCCCGGTCCGTTTAGGTAAAACTGCTCAAACCAATGATGGCTTGTTGGGTTACTTTAAAGCACAGGATGCCTACAAAGTGTATCGTTCCATCTCTGTTGGGGAAGCTAAATCCGGAATGGTTGTAAAGCGTACCAACAATGATATTGAATTGGCCTTAAAGGATGCCACGCAAGAAACCATTGTAACCCTGCTGCTAGATCCCCGTGGTAGCGTACATGCCACCACCGGAGTACTTCCGGCTAAAGCCATCGATATTCCACCATCGCAATATGCTGATGCACTGGAAAACCTCAATATGGCATTTTTAACCAGTCCTGTACTTTATGCAATGCGTAGCGAACTGATGCCAAATCCGCTGATGCCTATACCTGCCCAGAGTGGTGGCGAGTGGAGCTGGTTACAAAAAGAACTCGAGGTTTGGACAGCACAGCAGGTTAAACCTGTAGATGATCAGGCCAATTTAAGTAATGTGCCCCAGGAGATCAGAGAAGGATGGTTATTGTTAACAAATAATAAAAAATAGATGGCAACTAAGTTTACAGCAAATTATTTCACGGTTTTAAATAAAAATGGGCAGAACAATCTGTACCGAACAGATGATATCGACTTTAATGAGCTTACCTTTAGTTGTATAAACAGATCTCAGGCAGCTATTACATTTAAGGGTGGAGAGAATCCATCCAGCCTCGAGTTCAGTATGCCCTTTCTTAGAGATGGAGATATAGATCCCGTTAAGGATTTTAAATTTGACAACATTGATGGTTGGGAGCCTGTTTTGCTGCTCAATAAAAAATGGGCGGTATGGAAATTTGTTTGTAAAAATGATATCGAACTGCTTCCCGGAAAGAGTTTCAGCTTTGTGATCAAAAAGATCCTTTGCAAAACATATGATGGGGGATATTTTTTCGTCAAAACAATAGCCGTACCAGGTTATGCCGATCTTGAACCTGCATTGGGCAAAGGCCTAACGGTTATAGCGCCTGAAAGTTCAAAGCTCTCCCTACCTTTAGGAGTCTCTTATACAGATTTGGTATATCCAATAAACACCCAAACAGACCGGCCCCATGCTAAAGTTTCGCTGTTGAAAGATTCTCAATATGAGGGTGCCACATTACCGATCTACCTCACCTATGATCCGTTGTCGCAAATTAAAAATGGGTTTAAACTGCTGTTCACTACCGATACAGATATCGAAATTTTCAAACCAGGCGGGGAAATTAAGGAAGCAAGCATTACGATCATGTTTTTGTTTGGTACTTATCCCCATCAGATTACCACAACAGATCTTGGTAATAGTATTGAAATCAATGCCAATCAGGTAGGCTGGAAACTGAGGCGAAATGCTGATTCTCCTTCCTGGAAATGGATTGCAGATCCTCAAACCATCAGAGAATTTACGTCCTTTTCCTTCAATATCCGTAGACTGGTTACAGATATGGATGCCGTTGAAGGAATTAGCCTGATGTACGTGCAGGTGAACAACTTTGGTAAATTCGCCGATCATGTTTTCCGCTTTCAACTCATTAAAAAAGTAGCAACCCCATCAATACTTAACTTTAATAGAAATAATGCTTCGATTACAATAGGCGAAAACGTAGGCCTGTCCTGGGCTACATCTTTAGCAAACAAAATGGAAATCGCCTATAAAAGCAGGGATAATGAGCGCATTATACTAAGTACGATCCCAAAACCTGGAGAGCACCAGATTGAGCTAACCCAGTATGAACCGCTACTGTTACCGGTACCACCTACAGCTGCAACTACTACATTTGAAGCCACCGCTTATGGACCAGGAAATAGCAAAGCAAGTACAAGCATCACCATTGATGTAAAACAGCGCGTAGCAGAAATCCAATCATTTATCGCCACCCCAGCCATCATTGTAAAAGGAGTAAAAACCACGGTAACCCTTTCGTGGAGCGTTCGCGATGCAAGTCAGCTAAAACTTTACATTGGTGATCAAGAAATTGATGTAAAAAACAGCACCAGCAAGCAGGTAGAGTTAGATGGCCCATTCGAATATAAACTGGTTGCGCGTTCTTATGGCGATGAACTTCCCAACGTTACTAAAACGCTAAAAGTATGCCAATATGAAAATAGAAAGGTAATATCGCTGCCATTTAATGCCGATAAAAAAGGTGATCGCCCACGAGTGGTTCAATGTAAAGATAAAAGTTTAGATTATATATTCTTGCATACTGGACAAGATGAACTTTATTCTATTTGCCTATCTATAAATCTTTTTATTGTTAAGACTAAAACCAACTTCAACAGCTTTGCTGTACTTTGGGAGAAACGACTCTTAGCCTATTACAATATTGGAGATGGTGATCGCCATGGCATTTATGTAAAAAGCATCTTAAACGATCAATGGCTAGGGGACTTCACTCCTTTTCCAGATGCAGCAGATCATCCAATGCCAATGCGTCTTTCGCCCGATGGCAAAAAACTTTATGTGAGCTTTAAACAAGCTGAAACTTATCGCGCCACTTATTTGAATTCGGAGGATCCTAAAAATTTAAGAATTGAAACTGGATATCAACCAATTTATGGAACTGGTGCTCCATTTATAGGTTTTAACATCGGTAATTCATCGGTATTGTATGTCCCTAATAATGAAGACCTCAGCTTACTCACCAGCACATATACCAGAGACGGCCGGATTGAATTTACCAAAACTCAACTCAGCGGCAAAGTGATTGTAATGGTTGAACCAGCTATAGGTACAAAGGAACAAAAAACCTATTTAGCTTATGAAAATAGTAACCTCATTTCCGTCATCCCTCCAGATCTGATCCCGTACCAAATAGACATTGGTGCTCAACCTTTCGATATGACTTTAAGTGCTGATGAGCAAACTTTATATGTAGCCTGTATCAAAGAGAATAAAGTACTCGCTATAAATACAAAGAATCGACAAGTTGAAACCGTTTATTCATCCGTTGATACACCTTCCTGCCTTAAATTATCTCCCGATGGCCTGTTGTTATTTGTTGGTAACCACCGGGCAAGAACGCTTACTGTGATCAATGTAAAAAACGACAATATTTCAGCACCAATTCCTCTGGGCGAGCAGGCGGGTAATCCCATAACGATATCTGTAATACAAATGCCGAAGGACTACTATGTTGTTATTGGAAAAGAAAACTACTCGCAACGAACAAAGTGGACCGATACAATCATCATTAAACCAAATACATCGCTCAATGTGAACATGTTCAATTTTTATAAACCAGGATGATTTATAAAAGGCGGTTCTCAGTTTTTTCTGTAGGGATGCCTATGGCAACAATATATAATACCCAATACTAAAAAAATGGCAAACAAGTTTACGGCAAATTACTTCACGGTTTTAAACAAAATTGGACAGAACACACTGTACCGAACAGACGACCTGACTTTTAACGAACTTACCTTTAGTTTCATCAACAGATCTAATGCAGGTATTACGTTTAAGGGTGGCGAAACACCATCGAGCCTGGAATTCAGTATGCCTTTTCTTAGATATGGGGATGTAGACCCTGTGAAGGATTTAAAGTTTGGAAACATTGAAGGTTGGGAACCTGTTTTACTCCTCGATAAAAAATGGGCGGTATGGAAGTTTGTTTGTAAAGAGGATTTGATTGTACAGCCAGACAAAAGTTTCAGCTTTGTGATCAAAAACATCTTTTGCAAAACAGATGATGGGGGATATTTTTTCATCAAAACAACGGCTGTACCAGACTATGCTGATCTTAATCCTTCGCTTAGTAAAGTATTAACGGTGATCACACCTAAAGATTCCAGGCCCTTATTGCCTTTAGCGGTCTCATATACAGATTTGGTATATCCTATTAACACGCAAACAGATCGGCCCCATGCTAAAGTTTCGCTGCTAAAGGATTCGCAATTTGAGAATGCGGCACTGCCGATCTACCTCACCTACGATGCGGGATCGCAAATTAAAAATGGCTTTAAACTGCTGTTCACTACCGATACAGATATCGAAATTTTCAAACCAGGCGGGGAAATTAAGGAAGCAAGCATTACGATCATGTTTTTGTTTGGTACCTATCCCCATCAGATTACGACAACAGATCTTGGAAATTACATTGAAATCAATTCAAATCAGGTAGGTTGGAAACTAAGGCGCAATGCTGATTCGCCTTCCTGGAAATGGATTGCAGATCCCCAAACCATCAAAGAGTTTACGTCCTTCTCCTTCAATATCCGTAGACTGGTTACAGATATGGATACCGTTGAAGGAATTAGTTTGATGTACGTGCAGGTGAACAGTTTTGGTAAATTCGCCGATCATGTTTTCCGTTTTCAACTCATTAAAAAAGTAGCAACCCCATCAATACTTAACTTTAATAGAAATAATGCTTCGATTACAGTAGGCGAAAACGTAGGCCTGTCCTGGGCTACATCTTTAGCAAACAAACTGGAAATCGCCTATAAAAGCAGGGATAATGAGCGCATTATACTAAGTACGGTCCCAAAACCTGGAGAGCACCAGATTGAGCTAACCCAGTATGAACCGCTACTGTTACCGGTACCACCTACAGCCGCAACTACTACATTTGAAGCCACCGCTTATGGACCAGGCAATAGCAAAGCAAGTACAAGCATCACCATTGATGTAAAACAGCGCGTAGCAGAAATCCAATCATTTATCGCCACCCCAGCCATCATTGTAAAAGGAGTAAAAACCATAGTCAATCTCTCATGGACCGTTCGCGATGCAAGGCAGCTGAAACTTTACATTGGTGATCAAGAAATTGATGTAAAAAACAGCACCAGCAAACTGATAGAACTAGATGGCCGATTCGAATATAAACTGGTTGCGCGTTCTTATGGCTATGAACTTCCCAATGTTACTAAAACGCTAAAAGTATACCAATATGAAAATAGAAAGGTAAGATCGCTGCCATTTAATACCGATAAAAAAGGGGATCGCCCCAGGGTGGTTCAATGTAAATATAAAAATGTAGATTTTATATCCTTCCACAATGGACAAGATGAACTTTATTCTATTTGCCTAACTCTAGATATTGGTCTTGTTACGACCAAAACCAATTTTAACAGTTTTGCTTTACTTTCGGAGAAAGGACTCTTAGCCTATTACAATATTGGAGATGGTGGTCGTCATGGTATTTATGTAAAAAACATCTTAAACCAGCAAGGGCTAGGGAACTTTACTGCTTTTCCAGATGCTGCAGATCATCCAATGCCAATGCGTTTTTCGCCCGATAGCAAAAAACTTTATGTGAGCTTTAAACAAGCTGAGACTTATCGCGCCACTTATTTGAATTCGGAGGATCCTAACAATTTAAGAATTGAAACTGGACATCAACCAATTTATGGAACTGGTGCTCCATTTATAGGTTTTAATAGCGGTAATTCATCGGTATTGTATATTCCTAATAATGATGACCTCAGCTTACTCACCAGCACATATACCAGAGACGGCCGGATTGAATTTACCAAAACTCAACTCAGCGGCAAAGTGATTGTAATGGTTGAACCAGCTGTAGGCACAAAGGAACAAAAAACCTATCTGGCTTATGAAAATAGCAACCTCATTTCCGTTATCCCACAAGATCTGATCCCGTACCAAATAGACATTGGCGCTCAACCTTTCGACATGACTTTAAGTGCTGATGAGCAAACTTTGTATGTAGCCTGTATCAAAGAGAATAAAGTGCTCGCTATCAATACAAATAATCGAAAAGTTGAAACCGTTTATTCATCCATTGATACACCTTCCTGCCTTAAATTATCTCCCGATGGCCTGTTGTTATTTGTGGGTAACCACCGGGCAAGAACGCTTACGGTGATCAATGTAAAAAACGACAATATTGAAGCACCAATTCCTCTGGGCGAGCAGGCGGGTAATCCGATAACGATATCGGTAATACAAATGCCGAAGTACTACTATGTTGTTATTGGAAAAGAAAACTACTCGCAACGAACAAAGTGGAGCAACACGGATGTGATAAAACCTAATACAACTATTAATGTAAATATCTTCAACTTTTACCACCCGGTATAAAAATATTTTATCATAATAAAAGCGACGATGAATTTTAACGAGCTAAAAGAATTGATTAAAAACAACTTAAGCAACGGAACGTTTAAGTTGGCCACAAAAGACCAACCAAAGTTAAAAAACTTAGGAGATGATTATCTTGCAGGTGGGAATTTGGAACTTTCATCGGCTGCTTTAGCACCCGAAACGGACGAAACCATAACCGTAAAAGGTAAAGGAACAGCCCTGCCGTTTAAAGACATGGCCGTAACTGCAGAATTCTATCTCATTGATGGTGGCGTGGCACTGGATCTGACCGCTACAACCGGAAAAAAAGACTGGAAGTTAAACGAGTCTATTCCTGCGTTTAAAGATACCATTGCCGAAAAAATCCCATTTAAAGAAGATCCGAAGCCCGCATTCTATCTTTTGTCGGATGCTAAACCAGCCAAAGGCGATACGCCCGCCAAAGGCGCAGGATTAACATTTGATGCTACGGTAGATGTTGGCAAAATTCCTGATAAGGTTAAAGATATTTTAGGAATCGATAAAGAAAAGTTAACTGGTCCGGTTGTTTTAAAGAACAATGGTAAAGACCTTGTTTCTATTGAGCTAACTGGCCCTGATATCGTAAATGTTGGAATGGGCGATCTGGGGACTTTTAAGTTAACGGTGAAAGTAGCCAGCGATATTTTAGAAAATGCCGATAAGACAAAAAAAGTTGTACCCTTTGTGGAACTGTCTACTTTTATCCCAATAAAAGGAGATGTAAATATTGAAATTGTTGCGAAGATCTCCGATACTTCATCGGTTGTACGTTTCGACGCGAAGCTGGATAAAGTAATCAGTTTAGGATTTAATGCACTGGCTGATAAGTTCGGCGATCTTGAACTGCCAAGTGGCTTCGAGTTAAGTGATCATGTGGAGCTGGCAAAGCTTTATATCGATTTCAATATCAAAGAAAAAAAGGTTTCGGTTATTGCTTTTAAACTGGCAAGTAAGAAAGGCTGGGAAATTACAAAGGTAAACGACAATCCTTTTACGGCCAGCGAACTTGCACTACAGTTTGGCATCGACTATCCCCATACCAAAGAAAAACGTGGCGTTAGCCTTAAAATTGAAGGGCAGGTTACACTCGAAAAAAATGCCAGTTTAGTGATTAGTGCCGCCAAAGACAAAAATGGCCTGAAAGTAAAAGGCTCACTTAAAAAGGATTCCATTCTAAGTATCAAAAACTTTATCAAACAGTTTGTTGGTCCAGCTGATGATGTACCAGACATTGTAACCATATACAAACTTGATTTTAACAAGGAAGATAAGGGTTATGCTTTCAATACGGCGCTTAATGGCGCCTGGCAGATCAATGGCGAACAGGGTACGGCTTTGAGCGTGAAAGACCTGACTTTTGATCTGAGTTATAAAACGGCAGAAAAAGAACGAAAAGCAAATTTTGCAGGTGCGCTTAAGGTAGATAACGTTGATATCAAGGTAACTGCTAAATACGAAGGTGGTAAGGATCCTAAAGGATGGACTTTTACAGGTGCTACAGGTACTGATCAACAGATTTCGATGGAGAATTTTTTCACCTATATGGCCACAAACTTTAAAACGGGTAATCCGCCTGCCTGGTTAAAAAAGATCAACATTCACGATCTCGCTACCAGTTTTAACACCAAAACAAAAGATTTTGATTTCAGCGTCAAAGGAAATATCGCTGTTGGAGAGGAAAAAACGCTTTATCTGGAATTAGGGTTTGACCTGGCTCATGAAAAAGAAACTTATCAAAGTACCTTAACGGGAGAAGTTACTATAGACTCCTCATTATTTAAGTTGAAATTTGCCAAAGGTGATGATGAAAATAGTCTGGCGGCGAGTTGGAATGTAATTGAGGAGGAAGAAGAGGAAGACTTTGTAGAAGTTGAGGTAATTGGCGAAGATGTGGAAGATGAAACAGATGAGAAAGACAAATTGCTCCAATTTGATGATATTGTTTCGGTTTTCGGACTGAGCGCCTTGCCTCCTATTCCAGATGGCCTAAAACTTTCTTTAAAAGCAGCAAATCTGCGTTATGATTTTGATCAAAAGGCCTTCGTTTTCACGGCCATATCCAAAAATTATGGTCACGCTACATTTGTGTCCAAAAAAATAGATGAAGAATGGGTCTATGCATTTGGGATCAACATGAAAGCCGATGTAAAGCTCGAAAAGCTGCCATTAATTGGTGCAGATCTGGCCAAAATAGCCGGCAAGGATGTCGGGTTAAATGGAATCAAGCTTATCGGCATTTCAACTACCATCGCAGTTGATGAGATTACGGCATTTAACGAATTGATCAACATTGATGAAGAGGAAATTTATCCAATGCTGCCAGAATCAGACGAGGATTTAGCAGAGGCGACTTACGTGGTACTCCAACTGGATTTGGGAAAAGATAATACCTACGATTACAAATTTAATACTGGTGGTAAAAAGGAACAGCAACTGCTGTTGACTACCGACACCAAAAAGGATGACGGTATCAAATGGAAAAATCTTCAGAAAAAAATCGGTCCGGTACACTTTAACCGCGTTGGCATTGGTTACAAAGATAATCGCATCAGTTTGCTGCTTGATGCCGCCCTGGTATTTTCGGTGCTTAAAATCGAAATGCTTTCTTTGGGCGTAAGCAACTCTATCAGCAAATTTGATCCGGAATTTGAGCTGAGTGGTGTAAACATTTCTTATAAAAATGGTCCGGTTGAAATTGCAGGAAGTTTTCTGAAAACAAAAAATAACGAAGTTACAGAATACAGCGGTACAGCTGTTGTTGCCTTGCAGAATTTCCGCATGTCGGCATTGGGATCTTATGCCTCCATAAAAGGCGAGCCATCGTTATTTGTATTTGCGATGCTTACCTCACCGCCACCGGGAGGCCCACCGTGCTTCTTTGTTACAGGCATAGCGGCAGGCTTTGGATACAACAGAAGTTTAAAGCTTCCAACGATTGATCATGTGGCCGAGTTTCCGTTTGTAAAGGCGTTTAGTAAAAAAAGTCCGTTCAAAGACAATGACCCTAAAGCAGCGCTTCAGGTATTAATGGAGAAAGATCTTGTGCCGATTGACATCGGTCAAAACTGGCTGGCAGCTGGTGTGCAGTTCACCTCATTCCAAATGGTGAATTCATTTGCCTTGATGACAGTACTGTTCGGCACAACATTCGAAATCGGAATTCTGGGTACCTCTGAGGTTTCTATGCCACCTGCTGTTCCTGGTAAGAAAATAGAAACACCTTTAGCCTTTGCCCAACTTGCACTCAATGCCAGAATTCTTCCTGATACAGGTGTAATTTCGATAGAGGCTAAGCTCACGCCGGAATCTTATATCCTGTCAAAAAAATGTGTACTTACAGGAGGCTTTGCTTTTTATATCTGGACTGCTCCAAGTAAATACGAAGGCGATTTTGTAATCACCCTTGGTGGCTATCACCCCGATTTCAAGGTGCCTGCCCACTACCCCAAAGTGCCACGTCTTGGATTTAACTGGCAGGTGAGTAAAGAAGTTTTGATAAAAGGTGCAATGTACTTCGCTATAACGCCTACTTGCCTGATGGCGGGAGGTTTATTGGAAGCTACCTATGTTAGCGGAAACCTGAAAGCCTGGTTTATCATGGGTGCAGATTTCCTGATCGCATGGAAGCCCTACTATTACAGCGCCCGTATGTACGTTTCGTTTGGTGTACAATACACCTTCGATATAAATCTGTTGTTCACCAGGATAACCGAAACCATATCTGTTTGTATTGGTGCCGATCTTAAAGTATGGGGGCCAGACTTCTCGGGTGTGGCAAGTATTCACTTATGGATCATTTCCTTTGATGTTTCATTTGGTGCTGCCGATAGCAAAAAACCAGCAGCAATTACATGGGACGAGTTCACAAAATCGTTTTTACCTCCACCAACAACCAATACAAAACCATTATTATTTGCTGCCACCAGCGGCTTTACATATACTGATACCCAATGTAATAGTAAGTTAACAGATGGCTTAATTCAAGAATTAAAACCCGATAAAGTTAATGATCTGAGCTGGATTGTTACCAGAGACCGCACAGTATTTGAAACGTATAGTGTTTATCCAATAAAAGAGTTCAAAATCAAAATTGTAGATAGTAAGGGTGTAGAGGTCGAATTCGAGATCATGAATGATGTAGCAGTGACACACAGTGAAAAGGGGTTTGGAGTTGGAATGGTGAATGTGGAAAGTAAGGATTTTGAATCAGTGCATTCGGTACTTATCGAACTGGATTATGAAGTTCCTAAAGGAACACGCAAGTTCGCGGTTACCGGTGTGCTGAGTAATATACCTAAATCTTTATGGGAAAAAAGAACTACTGGTTTCGATGCAGATGCGATGATAGAAAATGTATTGGTAGGCTTCCAAATCCGTCCTCAGGCGGTAGCACCGAAAAATACACTGCCCATAGCGCTTTCTAAGTTAGAATTCTTTTACGAAAAATATGGAAGTGACATCGAGTTTACACAACCGAAAGTTATCACTGAATCTAAGCAATCTGAAGATGCAATGGCCTTATTGAAAAGAACAATTAATAATGACGAGGTTGTAAAAACCAGATCTGCCATACTAAACGCATTGAAATTACGCGGGAGGAAGATCAATACCGAAGTAAAAGTAAATCACCTGGAAAATGATGCTGAAGATATTTTAATGGCTCCGCCTTTGATTAAGTATACTTATTGGAGAGAAAAATCAGCCTAGTTCTTTATTTAACATACTGATTTTTAGAAACTTAATACCTAAAATTAATTGACATCCGGACTTTAAACAAATAATTAACCAATGAGCAATTATTCTATTACCGCACTTATTTCTATTCCTCAAGAGGCCGGGTATTTTTTTCCTGACAGGCATTTCCAATACATTTGCGGTAACCCGCTTTACAAACTGATGATTGATAAGCTGGAAGCCATACCACAGATTGGTAAGATCATTGTGAATACAGATTCTGGCACCATTAAAACCTATCAAAGCCGTTCTGGGAAAGTGAAAGTGATTAGCGTTTACAAAGAAGAACCACAAGAGACCGAACTCGAGCTCACCTCAGATAAGGTAACAACCGAGATGCTGAAACATGTAGAGGGCGAACATTTCCTACAGCTCGGTCCTATTTTCCCATTTTTAAAACAGGATACGATAGAGAGGGCAATTGAAAATTATGATAGATATGTAATCAACAAAGAAGATCGCAACCACGACTCCGTTTTCACCATCAGGGCACTGAACCGAAGATATTTCGACAGCGACACGGATATCATTAGAGAAGACCGTCCAAATACCTTTTTAGAGGATGGCATCTTGCATCTCTTTAACAGAACAACTTTTTTAGCTAACGGCAATCGCAAGGTGGGTAAAAAGCCCGATGCCTATATTGTTGAGGAAATCGAAAACCTGGCTATAGATTCTGAAGAAAACTACAGGATTGCTATTTATATTGACGAGCACCGGAATCTCTTTCGCCGCATTTTTGGGAGATAAGTATGGGATGGAAGATGGATTATGAAAATTGGAGGATGTGCTGAACATTATTAATAAAAAATACAGATATCGAAGAATGGAGATAAAATATGTCGGTTTTAGTTAAAAACAGGCTAAAATCTCCAATCTTTTATTGAACATTTTATAATAAAGTTTATTCGAAGAGAATACCCCGGGGCTCAACGCCATTATTTAAGCCATTGGCACAATGATAAAAATATTTAACCACAGATAAAAAGGATGCACACAGATATAAAAATCCGTGTAAATCTGTGGTTAAAACCTTAACTTAATAAATAACCCGGGGCTTGCCCCGGGTTATTTATTAAGTTTAAAGAATTTTTGGTCATCATTCGATATTGTAAATTCAAATTATTTTAAGAGATTTACACTAAACCAACATTGTAAGCGCTACACGTGCTCATTTTTCATTATGCCTCACCCCATTCCTAAAAAGGGAAGTAAAGCCGATTTAGATTATCTTCTTCAGCTCATGAACATGATATTTCCAATTAGCGACCTGCTGAAACAGGAAATAACTGAACATTTAGTGTCATTTGAGGTTAAAAAAGATGAGGTTTTGGTAGAAGAGAATAGTTACTGCCACTACATGTATTTCATTTTGAAAGGGGCCTTAATGGGCCGAACGACGTATAACGGGAAAAAGATTGTCACTTACATGTCGATAGAGAACGAATTTGTAAGTTCTATTTCAGGTCTCCACGGTACCAATGTTTCAAAGGAAGAAATCAGTGCGATTGAAGATTGTTCGATAATAGCCATTCATAATGACGTTTTGCAGCGACTTTTTCTAACTCAGTTTGATATTAATTACTTATTCAGGGTGATGGTTGAAAAATATTATATGGATGCACAGGAACGCACACATATTGTGCGGGTTGGGAGTGCAAAGGAGAGGTTTTTATATTTTGCCCAAACCAAGCCTGGATATATGGAACGTTTGCCTTTAGAATATGTTGCTTCTTTATTGGATATGAAGCCTTTAACGCTGATTAATATCAAAAAACAACACGAATTAAACATTGTTAAAGATAAAGAAACAGCGGATTTTTGTGTTGCAATTGAACGGTGTATGGCCGAATGTGAATTGTTTAAGGATAAGGATATCAGTTTGCAGAGTTTGTCAAAATACCTTAATTTTTCTACACACAAGCTGTCTTCGCTGTTAAACAATCAGTTTCAGCAGAAATTTATAGATTTCGTGAATACACATCGGATTAATCATATCAAAGCACAGATTGCAGTACCAGGTAATTTAAAATATTATACCATTGCAACACTTGCTAACAATGCCGGTTTCTCGTCAAGAAGCGCTTTTTACAAAGTATTTAAAAAGATGGTAGGGATGAGCCCGGTTGAGTACGCAAAGAGTTTGGCGTTTAATAGCTGACAGTTTCTTTACCATTTTCCACCACCAAGACTCAATTGGCAGTTTTCAGTAGTTCAGGGACTTTCAGCCAATTTATAGCGCTCAACCTAAAGCATGACTATTTAGAGCCTGTTTAAATTTTATTCAATTACATTACTTCTACTAACTTGTCACACTGAGCGAAGTCGAAGTGCGTCTCTTAACTATAAAAAATTGTCTTCGACTACGCTCAGACTGACATACGAAATAAATTTTACTTAATTTTAAACAGGCTCTTAGTGCAAACTGGAGATCCGGGATTAACTCTTTATCAGTTTTTTTGTCGACAAAAACCCTTAAAATGCCCGCCTTTTGAGAACCTCTTAAAGGTTTTAATTTCGCTTAAATTCGAAGAAATATTTTCTGAAGGCACAGTCTGAAAAAGCAGCCAAGATAACCAAAAAGGCCAATTTACTCCGTAATCGGGCCTCAGTTTGAAGCGAAATGCGGCGTAACTTTGAAAACGGAACGAGCAGCCATTTTCCCTGAACACCCAGTTTATTGCGCTTTTACCCATGTTTCTCCGACACAGCTATAGACCAACAATACCCCAAGATAACCTTCCCTTTACCTGTTATTGAGCTATTGTTGACCTACTGATTTTAAGCGAGGTAAATTTTTAACCTACCTGATCTACACCAGGACTACAACTCAACCGAAGCAAGGGTAAAGTAGTGTGCAAGCAAGCCATACGCTGACCTGGCCGGAAGGTGGCCTAAACGTGGGGTAAATGTGGCGTGAAGGTGGAATTGGAATATTCTTTTTGGGGATTTTTAATCAGGTGGATTGATTTGGGTAATCATCACTTTTTGATTATCCTAATATACTAAAATTATGGTTATCAGGACTGGAATTAACGCTTAGGATAAATTCAGTAAGCTCATAAGAATAAATGACGCTTAAGATCTTCCATTGCCCTTTTCCCCTATCCACAATGTTATTAAGTTAAGCCATTAGGCATAAGAAAATAATTTAACCACAGATAGGAAGGATGCACACAGATATGAAAATCCGTGTTTATCTGTGCTCATCTGTGGCTAAGAACCCTTAACTTAATGACATTGACCCTATTCAGACCGCAGGATTCCCGTGGAACAACTTATTAAATAGTACAGCGTCTTTTTCGATGATGCTTTGTCTGAAATGTTGGACGACCTTTTCGATCCTGACCTTTTCCTGGGTTGTATCCTGGGCATTTACGAAATGAGATAACATGATGAATAAAGTGATCATAATTGTTTTCATTGGAGTTATTTTTTGTTGTTTAGTACTAGATTTTTAACTTGATCAGATGGTTTTTCGATGGCCCAACGGTAAAATAATCCTGTGATGATACATGCCGTAAAACAGATGAAAAGAGCAACATTTCCTGATGTAGAAATATCCCCTTTTTTAAGTAACCACTGTACCATGTGGATGATCCCCTTGTGTGAAAGATAAATGGAATAAGAAAGTGCTGCCAGTTCAGAAGTGATACGATATTTTCGCTTGCTTAAAACAGATGATTTCGAAATTGAACCCAGCACCAGAATGCCATAGCTGATGGCTACTAATGTAAAACCAAAAAAAGAGGTATTTTCAGAGACCTGGTCTTTGCAAAACCACAGCGAAAAACCTACCGCCAGCATTCCGATGAGCAGCAATGGATTTCCGTAACTGTCAACCGCAGCCCTAAACTTCTGAGAAAAACTGAACAGATAACCAATCAATACGCCAATTGCCAATCCATCAAGCCTGGTATGGGTCGGATAATAGATTTTCATATACCACGTCCTCCAAAAATCCGCGGTATTGATATCTGGAAAAACATATTCGGTCCAGGAGAAATAGCGCAAAGTAATGGAAATGATGATCAATAACGGGATGATCAATTGGATATGGCTAATTGCCTTTACTCTTAGCAGAAATAACAGCAACAAGGGCAAAAACAGATAGAATTGCTCTTCAATGCATAGGGACCAGGCGTGAGAAAAAGTACCATAATTAAAAACATCCAGGCCATAATTTTGAGTAAATGAGATGAACTTCCAAAATGGTGGTAAATTTTCTCTTTCTCTGAAAAAGGATATACTGAAGTACAGGAATAAAGTAAATGCATAAGGTGGGATAATCCGGAAAAACCGTTTAGTCATAAATATCCCCAATTGAATTTTTTGATGCGCTCTGATCTCCCTGAACAGTTGACTGGAAATTAAAAAACCACTTAATACAAAAAAAAGGTCAACCCCGGTCCAACCGACCCAGCCGATCGTTTCAATCCATTGCGGATGCTCAAACATCCTGTAGTGATACAGAAGTACGAGTACAATTGCGATGGCCCGTAGGTGGTCCAGTCCGTTAAATCTTTCTTTACTCATTTGTTTTTTTCTGTAAATTTCATTCTATTTTCAATTGTTTTACGGGCTGTTATGCAGAATGCAGGGATTATCATTTACACTGTTCCTATCGTTATTTAAATACCAGAACATGGTGTTGGCCACCCGATACCTGTAGTTTAAATATGTTTCCCGATGAGAACTACTTAATTTCTATTTTTGGGGTATTGTGAATAAGCTGCTGAACGCGAGAATAAAAAAAGAAATAGGCTATCAAACCATATTTTGGTTGGCGTTATTCATATTTGGCACCGCCAGGAACTACAGCGAGTCTGGAGAGTCTGAATTTAGAGAGTTTTTTTATTACGGCCTTTGCCACCTCATATTTCAAATAGCCGGTTCCAATTTTATATATTATGTTCTGATACGGAAATATTTCGACCATAAAAAATACATTCTGTTTTCGGTTTATCTTCTGTCGGCTACCTATGTATTAGGGGTGTTAAACCGCATCTTCATTGTACATTTAGCTGAGCCTTTTTTCGCCAATTATCCAAAGAATAGTATCATAGAGATCTTGACGGACATAGAATACCTCCTGATCTGTTATATTATTCCGTTCTTATCAGGCGCATTCATATTTATTTCGGTGATGTATATTTTACGTTACAACAGCGAGAAACAAAATACGGTACAACTTCAAAAAGAGAAAGCTGAACTCGAATTGAAAGCCTTGAAATCACAGCTTAATCCCCACTTCCTCTTCAACACACTGAACAACATTTACTCCTTGTCTATCGTAAATTCCAGCTATACTTCAGAATCGATCAGCCGGCTTTCCGACATCCTGGACTATGTTTTGTATAAAGGACAGCAGCGGCTGGTGATGATCTCAGATGAACTTAGCATAATTGATGCCTACATTGAACTGGAAAAGCTGCGATATGATGAACGTTTACATATTACCCAATTTCAAAATATTAAATTTCCTAACTTCGTTCCTCCCCTGTTGTATTTGTCGCTGGTTGAAAACGCCTTCAAACATGGGGCAGAAAAAACAAGCGGAAATATCGATATTCGTATTTCTGTAGTAACCGGACACGACCATTCTATTTTTAAAGTTGAAAATTCAGCATTTAAAAAAGATTCCGGTAATAGAGAAAAAACAGGCATAGGACTGAAAAACATAGAGAAACAGCTCCAGTCCTATTATCCTGATCAATATTCAATGAAAATAACCGATAAAAGCAATTGGTTTGCAATCGAAATAATAATCCCTGGAAATCATGATTAATTGTATTATCATAGACGATGAACCTTTAGCCGTTAACCTTTTAGAAAATCACATTTCTAAAATTGAGGACCTGAAGCTTGTTGCCAAGGGAAAAAATGCGCTTGAAGCCTATAAGCTGTTACAAAATCACGAAGTAGACCTGATGTTCCTTGACATCCAGATGCCTGACCTCAACGGGATAGAATTTCTAAAATCTCTCCATAAAAGACCCGGAACAATATTTACTACCGCATTTCGCGAATATGCCATAGATGGATTTGAACTTGAAGCCGTAGATTATTTATTGAAGCCCATCACTTTTGAAAGATTCTTTAGATCGGTCCACCGAGTATTAAGAAATATGGAAAAGATTCCTGAAGATTTTATTGTGTTAAAGGCAGAGGGATTTAATAGGAAGATAAAAATAAATGATATTCTTTATTTTGAAAGCAGTGGAAATGATGTGAAGGTTATTCTTGCCAATGACAACCTGACGGTTTTGAAAACCTCCATTTCTGACCTGGAAACAACTTTACGACATAATGGATTTGTCAGGATCCACCGTTCTTTCCTGATCAACCCGAATGCTGTTACTGCTGCAAATCACAACGAAATACTTCTGGGTCAATTTATGGTTCCCGTAGGCAGGAGTTACAAAAAGCAATTTGATGATTTTGTTAATCAGTTTTTTGCAAAACGATTTTTCAGCAAATAATTCTAAAATTGTAGCGTGCATGAATGATGTATTTTAATGAATTGATTCTACTTTACTTTGGTAGTGGAGTGCACCAATTCTCTGCTCCTGCCCTTTTTGTCTGCGGTTACGCTGTCGGTATATTGATTACATATCAGCGCAGTTCTTTTTTTTCTTGCCCAATGTCATCATGCCCATTAAATGAAGCCCATTGAACAGATCAAAAGAACTATAATTACGAAACAGATTCGCTTAACAAACGGCTTTTAAATTGTTTAGGCTTTAGTTGATGATGATGTTCAAATACCCTTGTAAAATGGCTAAGGTTAGTAAACCCAAGTTTATAAGCAGTTTCAGATACAGAAAGGCTGCTAAGAAGACTCGCTGCCTGGATCATTCTCATGGCCTGATAGTATTGATGAATGCTTTGTCCAAAGATCTGCACGAAGAGCTTTTGCAATTTTGTTAAACCTAAACCTGACAGATTAGCGAGTTCGGGGAGCAGCGGACAACTATTCAAATTCTTAAGTATTGCCAAACGGACAAGATAAATCTTTTCGGCATCTTCCTGTTTAACATTTACCGGTGCGATGACGGGGCGTTTAGATAAGTTTTTAAAGAGATGATAAATCAATTCCTGTGCTCTTGTCTTATAAAGTAACATCGGCAGTTCCGTAGCGCCATTGATCCTGATGATCTGCTTTATAATATGATCCATTTCAGGAAGAATGACATCATAAATAACAAATGACGGCTGGGTTTTAACCAAATCTGAAATTGTAGCGCGACTTTCGCTGTTGAGTAAGCCAGTGAGGTAGCTACGCGAAGTGCCGATGATCAGAAAGTTGATTTGTTTATCTGCCGGCATCTTTAGTTCAGTATTGAAGTTACACGTTCCAATCTCCACTTCAAATCCTGTCAATTCAAGAAAGAAGGGATCGTGTTGTTGCTGACTGTATTTTGATAAGAATTTAGACCGGTCAAATTTTAGCGTTATGCTTTCGGTGTTTGCAATAGCTTGCCGCTTGAGTACAAGATCAAGGTTTAATTTATAGTTATGAATAAACAGGGCCATGCCATCCAGGCTGATATGCTGGATGTACCCCTCTCCCAACCATTGCGGCAGATGTACTTTGTCTCCTTCCACAATCGTACCGAAATGTTTGGCGAAAGCAGTCAGAAAATGATAGTTTTTTATGACTTGAAATTCAAATTCTACGGATTTAAAACTTTCAGGTTTTACCATTATAAAATAAATAGTGCCGTTTTGGTAGCGTGGAAAAGACTCCATTAAATATACTAAATCAAAAGCATCGATTTGCGATTGATCGGACTATTTTTTTAAAAATGCAGCCTATAGCGACTTTTCCGACTATTGTTTTTTATAGGCGATGCTTTGTGCTTTAGCTAAATTTGAAAATAGATACATCACGAATATTTAAACAGTATAACTATGGACAATTCACATCCTTTGCCAATAACCGTTGATCCTAAAGGTGGGGAAATATTATCGATCGTAGGCGATAACTATCGCGTACTGGTATCCGGTAAGCAAACCAATGGTGCATTTGCCACTATCGACATGCTGATCCCTCCGCAAAGCGGGCCTGGGCCCCATTCTCATGCCAATTTTTACGAATCTTTTTATATCATCGATGGCGAGGTAGAAGTTCATTCTGAAGCCGGATCTTACACCGCGACAAAGGGTTCATTTGTGGTCATACCTGAAGGCGGTGTGGTGCACTACTTTAAAAACGTAAGTGATAGGTTAGCGCACCTGCTTTGTACAGTTGTGCCTGCCGGTTTAGAGGAGTTTTTTGAAGAAATAGGTGAACCGGTAGCTGCTGGTGAATTTCTTCCACCGCCGCTCATGACACCGGATGCTGTAAAAAAATTGCAGGCCATTGCGGAAAAACATGGGCAAATCGTATATCCGCCAGACTACCTCGACAAAAAGTAACGTATTTGTTCCCCATCCAAACCTAAACGAACCATGAAACATTTTAAAAAAGACGACACGATCATTTTACTGATCGATCACCAGGTAGGAACGATTACCATGGCCACCAACCGGCCAAAGGAAATGATCATCAGCCGGGCTAAAGCATTGGCTAAGATCGGTAAGGCGCTAGGTATGCCTATCGTGCTGACCACGAGTATGGAAGACCAAATGCAAGGGCAGTTAGTACCCGAATTACAGGAGATATTACCGGAAGAATATGCGAACAGGGTAAAAAGAAGCGGAATCACCAATGCCTGGGATGACCAGAATTACAAAGACGCGGTTTTAAAAGCAGCTAATGGACGTAAGAACGTTATTATGGCCGGGCTGACCAATGATGTTTGCATCGTGTATCCATCGATTTCAATGGTAGAAGAAGGTTTTGATGTGCAGGTAGTAATAGACGCCGGAGGTTCTCCAACAGAGATCGCTGATGATGTAGCCAGGGCGACCTGGGAAAAGCACGGCGTTCGCACCAACGTGATCAACCAGTTAATTACCGAATTGACGGACAGATGGGAAAGCGAAGATGGTGGAAAGCTTATGCAAATCCTGCTGTCTGATATCATTCCTACCTTCGGACAGTTTAAGTAGTACACATTGAAAATAATCCAATGGCACTATCCGAAGAAGTAAAGAAAACAATTGCCGATGCAGAAGCGCATGGCTTTGATAAGTTAAACCTTTTGCCACCCCAACAAACCAGGGACCTCATGAAACAGGCACCTGCAAATCCTAACCCCACAGCGGTTGGACAGGTGATTAATACGATCATTGAAAAAGACCAGATTCCGGTAAGAATATATGTTCCGAAAGGAAGCGGCCCCTTCCCTGTGATATCTTATTTTCATGGAGGTGGTTTCGTGCTGCTGAGTTTGGATACACATGACGAGATTTGCCGCCAGCTATGCGTCAACACAGGAGCTGTGGTGATGTCGGTAGATTATAAACTAGCACCGGAGCATCCCTATCCGCAAGGCCCCGAAAGCGCAGTTGCGGCAACACTCTGGATGATTGAAAATGCAAAAAATTATAATGGCATGGGCAATAAAGTGGCTGTTGCGGGCGATAGCGCCGGGGGATATATGGCGATTTGGGTGGCGCAAAAGTTGGCAGCTACTGGCATCGTACTTAAGGCTCAGTTTGCAACTTATCCGGTAACAGATCACTATTCAGCACACCATGCATCGTGGGAAGAAAACAAGGAAGGCTATGTGTTGACTGCCGAAATGATGAAATGGTTTTGGGATAATTACCTAACCGATCCTGCCAAATTTGATGAAGCATCGCCATTAAGGGCAGCTGACCTTTCGGGTTTGCCACCGGCGCTGATCATGACGTCCAACTATGACCCTCTGAGAGACGAAGGCAAGGCCTATGCCGATAAGCTGCAAAAAGCAGGTGTTCCTACGATCTATCAAAATTACGAAAACGTGCATGGATTTTTCGGAACAGGTGCTATGGGACAAAAAGCGATGCAGGAAGCCAGCAACTTTTTAAAAGATAAGTTAAACAGTTAACCATGTTGCAAACCATTTTAAATCAGCAAAAGGTCATCAAGAAAAACGGTGGCTTCGGCATCGGGATACTCTTTCCTGTTAAGGGGGTACGCTGATCAAATTGTATAAATTAAGGTATCCTCCGTTGCATACTGACTTTTGGATAAGACAAAGCGTACTTTTGCTAAATGATGACGTTACTTTCTGTGGTACTTTGGTATAAATATCAGATAAAATGAAAGCGATAAGAATCAATGAATTTGGCGGACCGGAGGTCATGAAGATAGAGGAAACAGAACGTCCGGTTCCGGCAGCCGGTGAAATTTTAATTAAAGTATATGCCAGTGGCGTGAACCCGGTTGATTGGGCGATCCGCAATGGTACGAACCAGAGTTTACGGTCGTTCCTTAAATTACCGATCACTTTGGGTTGGGATGCGGCAGGGATCGTTGAGGATGTGGGTAGCGATGTTATGGCCTTTAGTAAAGGTGACGAGGTATATGGTGTGCCTGATTTTCCAGGGGACGGGAGTTATGCGGAGTATTGTGTTGCCAAAGCATCTCGGTTCGCGCTTAAACCTAAAAGCCTTAACTTTAACCAGGCATCGGCTGTTCCTCTGGCGGCGCTTACGGGATGGACGGGGATGTTTGAGCATGGTAAATTGCAGCCCGCGCAGCGGATCTTAATTCAGGGTGCGTCCGGTGGGGTTGGAAGTTTCGCCGTACAATTCGCGAAAGCCAAAGGGGCCTATGTGATCGGGATGGCATCTACCGCTAACTTGGATTATGTGAGGCAGCTTGGGGCGGATGAAGTGATCGATTACAAGACCCAAAAGTTTGAAGAGCTGTTGCAGGACATTGATGTGGTTTTGGAGGCTTCGCCGGTCCGCGATAACGGGGAGCGAATCAAAGCGCTGAGCGTGTTGCGTGAAGGAGGGATATTTGTTAGCGTGAATACCGACTTTAAGTTCAATGACGAAATGATAGCAACGGTTAACAATAAAAAGGTAAAAGCAGAACTGGCTCTAAACCAGGCACGGCAGGAATGGTTAACAGAAATGGCTGCACTGATCGATGAAGGTAAGGTGCAGGTTTTCATCGATAAGGTATTCCCGTTTGAACAGGCAGCCGAGGCTCATCGGGAAAGTGAAACCTGGCATGTGCGTGGTAAGCTGGTATTGGAGATCAGGAAATAAATTTTGTATGAAGCATTTTAAAGCGATAGAAGAGTTTCACAGATATTTGAATTTGCCGGCACCGCATCATCCGCTGATCAGCGTGCTTGATGTGGCGGCTGTTCCTCAACCGGATCGATATGAGCTGGTAAACATGGTGATGGATTTTTATTCCATTTCCGTTAAAAGGATGAGTAATGTTACCTTGAAATACGGGCAGCATCCGTTTGACTTTAATGATGGCATCATGTCTTTTATGTCGCCTAACCAGGTGTTTAGTATTGGTGCCTATGATGTAGGGAAGAAAATTGAAAAATCAGGATGGGTGATCTATATCCATCCTGATTTCTTTTGGAATACGCCTTTGGCCAAAACGATCAGTCAATATGATTTCTGGGACTATTCTTTAAAAGAAGCCCTGTTTCTGTCAGAAAAGGAGGAAACCATCATCAACAAAATCATACAGAACATTTTGCAGGAGTATGAAGCGAATATTGATAAATTCAGCAAGCGTATTATTGTTTCCCATATCGAAGCTTTGCTGAATTATGCCGACCGGTATTATCACCGCCAGTTTATTACCCGTGAAAAGACGAACCACCAGGTATTGGAACGGGTGGAGAAGTTGCTTACTGATTATTTTAACGGTGAAGATCTGATCTCAAAAGGTTTACCTACGGTGGCTTATCTAGCCGGACAACTTAACCTTTCGCCGAAGTATTTGAGCAGCCTGCTCAAGGTTTTAACGGGGAAGAGCACGCAGCAACATATTCATGATAAACTGATCAGGAAGGCAAAAGAGAAGTTGTCGACCACAAATTTGTCGGTGAGCGAAATCGCTTATGAATTAGGTTTTGAACATTCACCGTCTTTCAGTAAGTTGTTTAAAGCGAAAACCAGGCAATCACCGGTTGAGTTCAGGGCGACTTTTAATTGAGATTTAGCTTGGGCTTTACAGCTATTTATTCGCCCTTAATTGGTGGACTGAAACCCCGGGTACAGTTTCATGAGTTCGCAGATGTGGTAAGTCGTAATGCCGTAGTACTTAAATAAAGGATGTTTAGCGGTAACATCAACAGAACAAAATGAAAAAAATAATTTATTCGAAATTCGGAGGGCCGGAAGTATTGCAAATAGCAGACTTGCCTATCCCTGCTGTCCGGGAAACCAACGTTTTGATCAAAGTCAAAGCGGTATCCATCAATCCGCTGGACTGGAAAATACGCAATGGTGAAATGAAATTAATGTCGGGCAGTAAATTCCCAAGAGGCATCGGTATTGATTTTTCGGGCATTGTGGAACAAACTGGCTCATCGGTAACTCAATATCAAAAAGGTAATGAAGTGTTTGGAATATTGAATGTATTCAAAGGTGAAGCCCTTGCTGAATACATCGTTGCCACCGAAAAGGAAATAGCCATCAAGCCTCAAAATATTTCATTCGAACAGGCTGCGGCAATTCCTGTAGTAGGTTCTGCCGCGTTGCAGATATTTAATACTTTGGTGGAAGTGAAAAAAGGCAGCGAAATTCTGATCAATGGTGCATCAGGTGGAATAGGCATGTTCGCCACGCAAATCGCAAAAATGAAGGGTGCCATTGTTACCACCGTAGCCGGTGATAGCGGGATTAAGGCGGTCAAAGATTGGGGAGCTGATTTCGTCGTCAATTACCGCAACGAAGATGTTTTGAATGGAAACAAACAATATGATGTTGTTATCGACCTTTCAGGTAAAATGCCTTATACAAAAGCAAAGAAAATTATGAAGCGTTCATCTGCTTATGTACATACTGCCCCCGGGCCAAAAGAAATTCTCAGCTCCTTTTTTATCAACTTGTTTTCCAATAAGAAATATAAACTACTCATGCTTAAACCAGCTCCCGAATATCTGACTGCTCTTTCGGGTTATGCGGAGAACGGAATGGCCATTGTGGCAAGTAAGGTATATCCTTTCCATTCATTTAAAAAAGCTTATACCGAGGTACCCGACGGTAAATTTATTGGGAAAGCAGTAATTACAATAGACGGGCTGGTTTAAAAATATCTCAAAATCTTATGCTACAACAGACAAATGCAAACTGGCTAAAGTTTACAATAGGAATAGTCCTAAGCACTATTCTTTCATTAAGTGTTCATACGGTGATGCTTCAGAAAATGAATGTTCCCTTTCCCGATCTGTCGGTTATTACCATGCCATACAAATTCGTTATCCGTATATTTTCGGTGTTTGGGCTACTGTTTTTCTGGCACCTGGCGGATAAGAAAGTTAATGGTTCTTTTGTGAAAAAATGGGCGATCCTGTTTCTGATTGATGCGATGTTGACAGAATCTCTTTTTAGGGGGCCGTTTATGGACGGGTACTGTACGAATTCGCTTGGCTTTATGCTGATCAATAACATCCCCAAATTATTTACAATAGCCATAATATGCGGACTGGTTGTCTTTACTGCGCCAAAGCTAAATAACGTGCTCTATAAATTTTTAGCAGCCATTGCCCTGGCGGCTGTATTTATGTTCGCCATTAATCCACTCAGTGCGGCAGCCTGGAAACCGGTAATGGAAAAAATTTCATACCTGGCACCAACCGGCGAATGGTGTAAATTACCTTATGGTCCTGATGTTTTAATACCCGCATATATAAGCTTTATAGAGCCTGTTTTGGCTTGCATGGAAATGGCAATGTTAATATTGAACCAACTAACTCCTGTTAAATGGTTAAGATTATTACTATTCGCTTTACTTGTAGTAACTATTAATTATCAATTATTAATGCCCTTTTTTTATGTATTAAAACACAAAGGCCCCTTTATTTCCAACCTGGCAAGTGAAGGTCAATTTGCTTTAGAATCAATCGTTTTGGCAATAACAACAGGTTTAACCTGGCAATGGAGTTCGTTAGTTAAGTCAACAGCAGGAGAAAAGACTAAAAAAGTAAAGATCGCTTGTTAAAGGCGGGTTATTCTACCTATTACCGTGCAAACAGGCAGTTTATTATTAGTCTTAACGCTATCAAAACCATTTATATTTATGGCAAAAACCAACTGAAAATTGTGGTCTCACCAGAGCCCGATGAGGTGATCTTGATCAGTAAAAACAAGGTATCGGAATTTAAAAAATGGCTTGACAGGTAATTTCTCAACAAAAACAAATCAATACATTTAACTATCTTATAATGATTACATTATAAGTTTAATTACCCTTAAACTTTTCTATAGCTTCGGGCGTTACCGGAGTAAAAAGATTCACCAGATTGCCATCGGGATCTCTTAATAATAAAGATTGATTGCCCCAGGGCATAATGGTAGGTTCCTGTACGATTGCGCTTTTTAAGGAAACCGCTAATTGTTCGAAATGCTTCAGCACATCATCAACCCTGAATTCGATAATCATGCTACGGTTTTGTGCAGGTTGAGCAACACTGTCGCCACCAAAAAAATGTAAAGTGCGTATGCTCCCAATGGCCAGGTTTGCGCCTGGGGTTTTTAATTCGGCAAAATCAGGCGTGTATCTGGTGGCTTTTAAACCTGTTACCTGTTCGTAAAAATAGATGAGTGTTTCAACCTGGGCCGTAATAATGCGGGTGGATATTAAATTCATTGCTAATCATTTTAATTGTGCAACGAAGGTATCAGGTGCTCATGACAACTGTTTGTCAGGGTTTGTAATTTTTTTTCTTTTTTCTGTACATATTCCTGAAGAATAAGTTGATATGTATGCCTGATGCTGCCTCGATCAGGGCTATTAACTTAGGCCTGTGGCACAGAAAACCGACATAGTAGCAGAAAATGACTAAACTAAACCTGATCGAACGAATGCCATTTTTCATGGCAGAAGGTAGAGCAGGAAGAAATTAACCTATGGAGTACTGCAATTGCTTTCCTGATAATAAGCCATCAAATGAGTAATATTAATCATGATGCAGGTTGCACCAGTAGGTAGTATATTATATGAGTAAAATATAGGCGATTTTTTTTGAGCGCATTGTCATTCGCTTTTTTAATTTACTCCTGCTTCACTAGTGTACACTAGCCTCCAGAGACTGGAATGTTAACCTATTTACTTACTGGTACTTATTTACATAATCCTGAAGTCCGCCCTTCATTCCTACACCTACGGCTTCGAAACGCCATTCTCCATTGCGACGGTAAATACGGCCGAACTCTACAGCAGTTTCGATAGAGAAATCTTCTTCCAGTTCATATTTCATAATTTCTACCCCATTAGTGTCTACAATGCGTACGAAAGAGTTTTTAACCTGTCCGAAGTTTTGCCTGCGTGCCAAAGCATCATGGATGGTTACCACAATGCACAATTCGCTGATTGCAGGGTTCACAACCGTAAGATCAACATGGATCGCTTCATCGTCACCATCTCCCTCTCCTGTTAAATTATCGCCGGTATGGGTAAGGGCGCCATCCGGAGAAATTAAATTGTTATAAAACACGAAATATTCATCAGCAATCAATTTCCGATTTTCGCCCAGCATAAATACCGAGGCATCTAAATCGAAATCGTAACCACTAGAGGCACTGTTGGTATCCCAGCCCAGCCCGATGGTAAATTTTGGAGCGCTTAAATTTTCGCGTTGCCCTTTTTGAAGATTAATGGCCATGTAATAACAGGTTGAATTTTAATGCCCGCAAGCTAAAGTTAAATCGGGATTATTGCAATGCCCGGGAAAAAATATTGGGTATTTGTAAAAAGGTATGAGCAGCTATATGTTTTTTTGAAAATGCAGGTCAGTTTTTCTTTGGGCAAATAAAGTGGTACCATCTAGCTCCAGCCTTGCATTCTAAACGATTTAAAATCTTAATGGTTAGCCACCGGTGCCAATTAGCCCGTTTTTTTTGAAACGGTGATTGCCTCCTTCATCCTTTAATTTTTCAGGATGTCAGATGTAACCTATGTTATAAATTCCATAAAAATGAATAACAATTTTTGATTATCATTATTCTTTAAACAGATTGAGAATTTAGCTTCCTTTAGATATTTTTAGCCGCATTTAGTCAATAGATCCAAAGAAATCATTAATTTTCGGCAGATCTATTCAATAAGCATGACTTCTATCTAATGAAACTACAAAAGCATACCCATAAAATATTTTTAATTGCGCTATTGGTTTTTTGCCAGCTAATGGCTTTGGGGCAAACAAAAAAACAGAAACTCACAAGTAACACTAAACCTTTTGTGCTTGGCGTAATAGATGAAATACAATCGGGAGAACTGGCAGAGAAAAGAATCCTGAACATATACCTTCCTGAAGGTTATAATCAAAGCGACAGTACCAGATATCCGGTAATTTATTTGCTTGATGGTTCTGCTGATGAAGATTTCATTCATATTGCAGGGCTTGTACAGTTTAATAGTTTCGAATGGGTAAATCAGGTTCCAAAATCAATTGTAGTTGGCATTGCAACTGTCGATCGTAAAAGGGATTTTACTTTTCCTACATCGATTGAGCGTGATAAGAAAAACTATCCTACAACTGGCCATTCAGATCAATTTATTTCTTTTATTGAAAAAGAACTTGAGCCTTATATTCAGTCAAAATATAAAACGAATACAAACAAAACCATTATCGGTCAATCTTTAGGAGGCTTGCTAGCTTCCGAAATTTTAATCAAAAAGCCTGCTCTTTTTAATCGATACATTATTATTAGTCCAAGCTTATGGTGGGACAATGGTTCGTTGCTCAATCAGGATTCGAAAATCAGTGGAAGTACTTTTAACCAGCAAACCGCGGTTTACATTGCTGTTGGTAAAGAAGGACTAACGCCTACCGAAATTCCCAGGGTAATGGAGGTGGATGCAAATGTACTGGCCGAAAAGATAAAAGGTTTTAAAAACAACGCTGTTAAAGTCTATTTCGATTTTTTACCACAAGAGAATCATGCAACGATCATGCATCAGGCGGTTTCTAATTCTTTTAAGTTTTTATATCCCCAAATGAAAAAAGAGTAACGTCAGCTCAGTGTCTGCCCTTTTAAGGGACGGATATTCCATAAAAAATGGTATGGCTATTCTCCTAAAACTAATGTTTTTAATGAAAAGAATAATTAAATTTTTAAATTCAAATAAATAAACGTTAATTAGACATTTATTTATTGTTATGAGCAACGCAAACTATGTAATTGGAGTAGATTACGGGTCAGATTCTGTCCGGTCTGTTCTAGTCGATACCGCAAACGGAAAAGAAATAGCATCATCTGTTTTTCTTTATCCAAGATGGCAGAAAGGTTTATATTGTAAACCCGCTGTTAATCAGTTCCGCCAGCATCCCTTAGATTATATTGAAGGTTTAACCCACACCATAAAAGATTGCCTGGCCAAAGCCGGCGGTGCAGAAATTGCACATTTGGTAAAAGGTATTTCAGTTGATACAACCGGCTCCAGCCCGGTTGCTGTTGATGCAACAGGTACTCCCCTTGCTTTAACCAAAGATTTTGAGGAGAATCCGAATGCTATGTTTGTGCTTTGGAAAGACCATACATCAGTTAAAGAAGCGGCCGAGATTAATGAACATGCCACAAAATTCAGCACCAATTACCTTAAATATGTTGGTGGCATTTATTCTTCTGAATGGTTCTGGGCTAAATTGCTATATATTTTAAGGGTTGATTCAAGTATTAAAAAAGCTGCTGCATCCTGGGTAGAACACTGCGATTGGATTCCATTTTTACTTTGTGGTGGAAATGATATCAAAGAAATGAAACGCAGTCGTTGCGCTGCTGGCCATAAAGCACTTTGGGCAGAAGAATTTAACGGTTTACCTCCGGAAGATTTCTTTAGTAGTCTTGATCCGCTTTTAGCGGGATTTAGAGATAAATTATTCACCGATACCTATACTTCTGACATTGCTGCAGGAACATTGAGCGAAGAATGGGCAACTAAACTGGGCTTAAGTACAGATGTAGTTGTTGGTGTTGGCGCATTTGATGCCCATATGGGCGCGGTAGGCGGACAAATTGAGCCTTACTACCTGAGCAAAGTAATGGGTACCAGTACCTGCGATATTCTGGTTGCACCTAACCAGGATTTAGATGGAAAATTGATTAACGGTATCTGCGGCCAGGTTAATGGCTCGGTAATTCCGGGGATGGCAGGTTTAGAGGCGGGGCAATCTGCTTTTGGCGATGTTTATGCCTGGTTTAAGAACTTAATCAGCTGGCCACTAAATCATTTATTGACCGAATCGGCACTAATAGATGAAGCTACAGCAATTGCTTTAAAAGAAGAACTGGAGGCTAAAATTATTACCAATTTAAGTAAACAAGCTGAAGCATTGGAAGATGATGATTATGCAGAACTGGCAGTTGACTGGTTAAACGGTCGCAGAACACCAGATGCAAACCAGGAACTTAAAGGTGCAATAACCGGTTTAGGTTTAGGAACTGATGCACCACGTTTTTTCCGTGCTTTAGCTGCAGCTACCTGTTTCGGTGCTAAGGCTATTGTAGACCGCTTTAAAGAACAAGGTGTACCTGTAAAAGGGATTATCGGTATTGGTGGTGTAGCGAAAAAATCAGCTTATATCATGCAAATGATGGCCGATGTATTGGAAATGCCAATCAGGATTCACCGTTTCGAGCATACCTGCGCTTTAGGTGCAGCCATGTTTGCAGCCGTTGCTGCTGGCGTTTATCCGAACATTGAAGCCGCGATGGAAGCCATGGGAACAGGTTTTGAAAAAGAATATACCCCAAATATTAAAAAACAAAAGCTTTACCGCCGGCATTACCAACAATATTTGGGACTGGGCAGATACCTGGAGAAATACAACAAAAAAGATGTAAAACCTTATTTATCATGAGCAACTATCAGGATATAAAAGAGCAGGCCTACCAGGCCAATATGCAGTTGCCTAAATTGGGGTTGGTGCTTTTCACTTTCGGGAATGTGAGTGCTGCTGACCGAGCAAAAGGGGTATTTGCGATTAAGCCAAGCGGTGTACCTTACGAAGATCTATCGCCGGACAAAATGGTCATTGTAGATTTTGACGGGAACACAGTTGAAGGGAATTTACGCCCCTCATCAGATACCAAAACCCATGCGGTTTTATACAAACACTGGGAAGAAATTGGGGGGATTGTGCATACACATTCTACCTATGGTACGGCCTGGGCACAGGCACAAAGGGCAATTCCAATTTTCGGAACCACACATGCCGACCATTTAACCGTTGATATTCCATGTGCACCGCCAATGGCTGATGAAATGATTAAAGGAAACTACGAGTACGAAACGGGTTTCCAGATTATGAACCATTTTGAAAGTTTAGGCCTGAGTTATAAAGAGGTAGAAATGATTTTAGTGGGTAACCACGCTCCTTTTACCTGGGGCAAAACGGCCGATAAAGCGGTTTATAACAGCGCGGTTTTGGAAACTGTAGCACAAATGGCTTTATTAACCGAGCAGATTAATCCGCAGGCCCCGAAGCTGAAAGATTCGCTGATTGAAAAACATTATGAGCGGAAGCATGGCGCCGGGGCTTATTATGGACAGAAGTGAGTTTTGAGTATTTGTCATGCTGAGGCACGAAGCATCTGCAACTGATGAAACAGATGCTTCGTACCCTCAGCATGACAGCGAATGATTCCAGGCTTAGTGGCTCACCAAACAATTTTATAAATTACAACGATAGATTAAAATATTTAGCGATTTGGAAAGCAATGGCAGCATCATTTAGGTTACAACAGTCCCGCCCCCGCTTCTGCCGATTGAAAAAATCGGCATCTCGCTACGGTCGGGTTTAGTTGGCTAAAATTGTGCTGCTATCTAAGGATAAAACGGAAAGCAGGACTGCAGTAACCGATGGAATACGGAACTTTGCTTTTCAAAATAAAAAGAATAAGAATAGTGGTCTGTGAGGACACAGACCGAGGAGAATAGAATAAATTAAAAATAACATAGATAGTAATGATTGATTTAAAAAAATTACAAGTTTGGTTTATTACGGGTACGCAACATTTGTATGGCGAAGAAACCTTAAAACAAGTAGCAGAACATGCACAGCAAGTGGCTGATTCGTTAAACCAGAACGGAAGTATTTCTGTTTCGGTAGTGTACAAACCGATTGTAAAAACAACGGAAGAAATTTTCGAAACCTTGCAACAAGCCAATATTGATGAGAACTGTATTGGAGTAATTACCTGGATGCATACCTTCTCTCCGGCTAAAATGTGGATCAGGGGTTTGAATGTTTTGCAAAAACCGCTATTGCATTTACATACGCAGTTTAACCGCGATATTCCATGGAATACCATTGATATGGATTTTATGAACCTGAACCAAAGTGCGCATGGCGACCGTGAATTCGGTTTTATGGTGTCGCGTATGCGTAAAGATCGTAAAGTAGTTGTTGGTCATTGGCAGGATGAAGAAGTGGCTAAACAGATCGATACCTGGTGCAGGGCTGCAGCAGGCTGGCACGATTGGCAAGGCGCTAAATTTGCCCGTTTTGGCGATAACATGCGTTATGTGGCCGTTACTGATGGCGACAAAGTAGAAGCTGAAATGAAATTTGGTTTTGCGGTAAACACTTATGGTATAGGTGATTTAGTAGCGGTAATTAATGGAATTAGTGAAGATGCTATTCAGACGTTACTGAAAGAATATGATGCTACTTATGAAATGGCCGATGATTTAAAAGCTGGCGGCGCAAGGCATTCATCAGTTTACGAGGCAGCTAAAATTGAATTGGGTTTACGTAAGTTTTTAGTTGATGGTGGCTTTAAAGGTTTCTCTGATACTTTTGAAGATTTACATGGTATGATTCAGTTACCAGGGATTGCAGCACAGCGTTTAATGGCCGATGGTTATGGTTTCGCTGGTGAAGGTGACTGGAAAACGGCTGCTTTAGTACGTGCCTGTAAGGTAATGGGTGCAGGTTTAGCTGGTGGTAATGCATTTATGGAAGATTATACTTATCACTTTGATCCTGCAAACTCGATGGTTTTAGGTTCACACATGCTTGAGGTTGACGCTTCTTTAGCGAGTGGTAAAGCGAGTTTAGAGGTTCATCCATTGGGCATTGGTGGCAAAGCAGATCCTGCACGTTTGGTTTTTAATGTTGCCGGTGGTGATGCTTTAAATGCATCTTTAATTGATATGGGCAACCGTTTCCGCCTGTTAGTGAACGAAGTAAAGGCTGTAGAAGCTGAACATGATTTACCAAACTTACCGGTAGCCCGTGTATTGTGGAAACCACTACCTGATATGAAAACAGGTTGTGCAGCATGGATTTATGCAGGTGGTGCACACCATACCGCTTATAGTCAGAATTTAACAACCGAGCATTTATTGGATTTTGCCAATATTGCGGGTTTAGAATATGTGAATATTGGTGCTGATACCAAAATCAATCAATTCAGAAATGAATTGCATTGGAATGAAGTTTTTTATAAATAGTTTTTGATTAACTAACGCTCAACGTTCAGGCCGGTAATCTTAGGATTACCGGCCTTTTTTTATTACTTCCGAAGTTTAGTGGCTTGATGAAATTGAACTTCGGAAGTCTTAAAGTATGTTTTAAAATTACTTTAGGCGATAAAATCGCCTTTTTCGGGCATCCTCGTTACAAACGAGGACGATTATCGCGATCGTCATCCTGAACTTGTTTCAGGATCTTTTTATGATGAAGGCTAAGCAGATATATTTAACAATTACTGCTGAATGTCCTAATAAAAAATCGTCATCTCGACTGAAGCGCAGCGAAATGGAGAGATCTAAAATAGATTTCTCAACTGCTTTTCGTTCATCTACCATTTACAGATTTCAGTAGAAGTTCGTCATTCCCGCGCAGGCGGGAATCTTAAAGCTTATTGCATTAAGATTATTCATAAGTTTCTCTTGTTTCAAAGGCATTCATGAGCACTCCGTGGTTCCCAATCAAGTTGGGAATGACGATTCTACCCAGACTATCAATTCACTAAAATTCCTCTTTTGGGTATAAAGATGAGGATTATTCTATACTCACCATCGCCTTAATCACCCCATTTTTCGGATCTAACCAGCTTTCAAACTCATCTTTTACTTCTTCAAACTTTACCTGGTGCGTAATATAATTGGTTGGATTAACCAAACCAGTTTTCATTGATTTGATTACATGCTCGAAATCTTCAATGGTGGCATTTCTGCTGCTCATTAATGTCGATTCACGCTTATGAAATTCAGGGTGATTAAAAATCAAATCTCCTTTTTGCAAGCCGATTAAAACAAACCGTGCGCCATGTGCCATGTAATTTATGGCGTTATTGATCGCCTTCTGATTACCTGTAGCATCGATTACTACTGTTGGCATATCGCCATTGGTAATATCACTAAGTTGTTGCGTTACATCAGGTGAAAGGGCATTAACCACATGCGCCACCTTTAATTTATCTTTACAGAAAGCTAAACGATCCTCATTAATATCTAAAGCGATAACATTTGCCCCAGCAATTCTGGCGAATTCCATTGTACCTAAACCAATTGGCCCCGCACCGATGACCAGTACAAATTCTCCTGGCTGAACATCTGCCCTGCGAACGCCATGCGCACCGATGGCTAAAGGTTCAACCAAAGCAAGTTCATCATAACTCAATCCTTCGCCATGTAAAAGTGTTCTGGATGGCACCTGTAAATATTCGCGCATCCCACCATCTACATGTACCCCACAAACCTGCATTTTAACACAGCAGTTGGGTTTATTCATCCGGCAGGCAATACATTCGCCACAATTAAAGTATGGAATAAAGGTAACAGCCTCTCCTATTTTGAAACCAGTGGCTCCATCGGCTTCAACCAATTCGCCCGATAACTCGTGGCCTAACACTCTAGGATAATTAAAGAAAGGCTGGGTGCCTTCAAAGGCATGTAAATCGGTTCCGCAAATGCCGATTTTTTTAATTTTTATAATGGCATGGTCTTTTTTAAGCTCAGGCTTTTCTGTTTCTGAATATTCAAAAGTTCCAGGTGTGGTACAGGTAAGGGTTTTCATTTTTAATTTAATGATTGAATTTTGAATAAATGAATTATTGAATGTTGGTAGCGATTTTAAAATCATTCTATCATTCACTCAATTTATCATTCAATAATTAATTTTCTAAGCGTTTGCCAAAGCTCTGTCTAAATGCACATAACCGCCATCAACGTGAATGATCTGTCCGGTGGTATGGCTTGATTTATTCGACATTAAAAAAGCCGTCATATTTGCAATTTCTTCTGCTGTCGTCATTCTGTTTTCTAACGGAATTTTAGAAGTGATTTCTTTTAGTTTTTCTTCAGCATCATCCAAAGTTTCAATCCAGGTTTCGTAAGCGGGCGTCCAGCATTCTGCAACTACAACTGCATTCACACGGATTCCATATTTAAGCAACTCTACAGCCCATTCCCGTGTTAAAGCATTCCTGCCTCCATTAGCAGCAGCATAAGCTGAAGTATTTCCTTGTCCTGTTTCTGCTGTTTTAGAGGTGATGTTTACAATTGCCCCCTTACTTTTAATTAATTCTGGCAGCGCGTGGTGCGCCATCAAATAATAATGCACTACATTTTTATGTAATGAAGCCATAAAGTCTTTATAATTTCCACTTTCTAAACCTACACCGTCATTAACGCCTGCGTTATTCACTAAACCATCAATTCTGCCGAATTGAACTACAATGTTTTTCACCACGGTTTCACAATCGTCAGGGTTGGATAGTTCAGCCACAAACTGTGCAGCTTTCCCTCCATCTGCAATTATAGCATCAACTACTTTTTGATTGTCTTCTGCTTTTCTACCCACGATTACCGCAATTGCATTTTCTTTGGCAAACACTTCTGCGATACTGCGACCAATGCCCTTTGCAGCACCAGTGATGATAATAACTTTTTCTTTTAATTGTAAATCCATGTTTCTTTTTAATTAGTGAATGAGAGATTGATTGAATGCAAAATGCAATTCACTCATTCAAAATTCACTCATTCTATCATTATTTTTATATCTTCTTTTCTTGTTGCTGGCAATACTTTCAAATCTATTAATTTTCCATCTTTTAAAGTGCCTTCAACAGTAGTTTGATATGGCGCATAAAGCTTGAAATGAACATCCCAATCTTTTGGCCATGCCGGGCACAAATATATTTTTTTTCCATCAACTTGCATCAGCATTTCTTGTAAACCGATCATGCCCGATCCACCCCAATTATGATCAGGCACCCAATCGAAACCTGGCCCCCAAAATGCAGGAAACCTCCTGCCTGAATCTTTTAATTTAGCGGTGGTTAGCTTCGCAGCATCTTCTGTTAAACCAAGCCTTGCCGCAAAAATATTGTCTTGTTTCCATCCGATATGACTGCTGAATTTCAGCACATCGGTATCATATTTAAAAGTGTTCATCGCAGTGTCTAAACCAGTTTTGCCGATTCCATAAATGCCCCAAGGGTATACAGGGTACAACTGCGGACTTTCGGTATTATTGATGCGTTCCCAAAGTTTAGCCGGAGAAATGGTAGTATGTCCGTCGAAAGTCCTGAAACTTATTGGCGGAATGGTTTTCAGCATCGCTGTCCATTCGGTTTTCTTAGTTTCAGACAAAGAAGGCAGCGCAATGAATCTCTCTAAAACCGTTTTTAAAGCTGCAATTGTAGAAGTGGAATTGTAAGCCATTTTATAAGTTTCAGCTGCAGACCCCGGGTATAAAACCAAATAGCCATTGGCATCTAAAGCTTTTGCTCCGCGTTGTTTGGCTAAATAAGTATAATGCTCTTTGAAAAAAGTAAGCGAGCTTTCAATTAAAGGAAGGTACTTCTCTATGTTTTTGCCGCTATAGCGCTCGGTTTCCAGAATCATCATACAAAACTCCAATACAGTATCCCATTCGTATTCTAACCAGGCATTGTATTCCATGCCTTTATTAAAATCGGCAGGGCGTTTCCAGCCATACTCAGTAGGATTTGGTAATCCGAAATTTTCTAATTGCTCGGTAAAACTTGCACCCTTGTGCCCCCAGGCGGCTTCTGTTCTGATTTCTGCATTTTTCAACAGATCCAGATAGAAATCGAACTGAGGTTGCATCAGGTCAAAATCCCCGCTTTTTAACATGGGCCAATATACCAGGCGTTGGTTTTGAGCGGTATGCGTTCCACCACCCCATTTCCTGAAATCGGGTGTATATTTTAATGTCGTGTCGGTTAACTGAGGGTCGAAAGTGAAAAGTCCGCCATTGAACTTCGTTGGGTATTTACCAAAAGCATTACAACCCAGCATATACCTGAACAACTGGTAATTTTTAGCCGATTGATTTGCTGTTTCGTCTTTAGCATTGATGTAAATGAAACTCTTTTTCCAGTAAGCATTCCACCATTTTATACTGGCTTTTTGGTCGTTTTTGTTCTTTACAGCATTTAAAGCTTTCTCCCATTCACTAATTGATGCCGTTTTTGAAGTATTTAACCTAATGGAGATGTGATTTGAAGCAGAAGGTTTTTTACTTCTCAAAATCCAGGCTTTAAATGGTGTACTTAAATATACTCCTTCATAATTACCTGCTGGGAACATGTCATCTCCCTGCATCGAGCCGCCAAAAATCAGGTTTTTTAGGGGATTGAAAAGTTCTGCCTTACTATCATCAAGACCTTGTTGTTTCACGGTAACATCGAATACGGTTTCAGGTTTGTTTTGATGGTAGAATTGAATAGCGTTATTTTTAAAGGCTATTTCGTCTCTAAATGTTTTAACAATACCCTGGGGTGCCCATTTATACGAATTCTGATTGTTTTCTTTACCCTTTATTATCCGGTCTTCGAAACGCCAGCTTTCGTAACTGGCTTGGGTAATTATTTTTTGGTTTGATTTTACCTCAAGGTGGATCACCGGATTAAACACATCAACCCAGGCCTTAATTTGAGCATTTAAGCTGCCATTTTTGCCTGAAATCTGAGCGTAACCATCTTTTAAAATCAATTCTTGTTTGAATGTTTTTCCTTCGAATGGATTTGGACTTAAACTCAGTTTTACGCGACCAAGTTTGAGTAAGGTATTATTTTCGTCGAATGTTCCACTGCGTGATAAGTAGAGATAAACATCACCTTTTTCTACCCAAAGGTTTAGGCCGATATCTCCACCTCCTACGGGCATGGATTCTGCAGAGTTGTTACTTTGTGAGGTCCAAATTACGTTGTCTTTTTCTTGCGAAAAAGCATTTGGGCTTATTAACCACAAAGACACAAACACCAAGGAAAGCGTTGTTTTTTTTAGGTTTATGTTTTTTGACCATATGAGACATGTGAGAACATTTAAGGTTAGAGTGCATATACTTAGTGTTCTTTGTGCCTTTGTGGTTAATTTTGTTGTTTGTAATATGTTTGACCACCTAAGGCACCTGAGAGCAGGTAAGACAGGAGCCTTAATGAATTTCAACCATATCAGACATTTTAGGACATTTGAGCGCATGGTGCACATGCTTTGTGCTCTTTGTGCCTTTGTGGTTAACTTTATCGACAACCTGAGAGCGGCTAAGGCAGCATGCTTAATGAATTTCGACCATATAATAAGCCATGTGAGGACATTTAAGCGTCTGGTGCACATAATTAGTGTTTTTTGTGCCTTTGTGGTTAATTTTGTTGTTTCTAATATGTTTGACCACCTAAGGCACCTGAGAGCAGCTAAGGCAGGAAGCTTAATGAATTTCGACCATATCAGACATTTTAGGACATTTGAGTGCATGGTGCACATGCTTTGTGTTCTTTGTGCCTTTGTGGTTAATTTTGTCGACCACCTGAGGCACCCGAGAGCAGCTAAGGCAGCATGTTTAATGAATTTCAACCATATCAGACATTTTAGGACATTTGAGCGCATGGTGCACATGCTTTGTGCGCTTTGTGCCTTTGTGGTTAACTTTATCGACAACCTGAGAGCGGCTAAGGCAGCATGCTTAATGAATTTCGACCATATCAGACAAATAAGAGCATTTAAGTTCTCAGCCAAAATATTTAGTGCTTCTTGTGTCTTCGTGGTAAAAATCATTATTCGACTATTAATTATCCCAGTTATCGGTACGGAAAGAGGAAACAGGCAAGCCATCATTTCCAAATAAGTCGCCGGTTACAAAATCTTTAAAGGCATAACGCACAGCAACAGGTACTTTAACTTCAGGAGCCGAAACGGCTATGCTACTACCTTTTATGGTTGCTTTAGCCGGATAAAATTTCTGATCGGCACCTGCAATTTCGAATAAAGATAGTTCTTTACCAAAAGAAGTCAGCCCGTTTGTCACATTTTGAAACTTGATCACAGCAGTGTTCTTTTCTACCGTTAATGATTCGTAATTCGGACTTGCAAAACCAAAACCTTTTATACCATAGGTTTGCGCCAATGCAAGATAAGCCAATCTCTGTCCGCCTTGTTTCTTATTTGCCGGATGGATTGATTTTTCCTCGCCAATATCCAATAAAACAGCCATTCCGGAATTCGGTATTTTAGTTAAAGATTTGCGTTGTGCTTCTCTTAAATAGGCTGAATTATATTTCCCACCAACGTGATTGGGAGGTAATTGTGCATAATTGTATGGCGCAATCTGAGCATAATAAAATGGAAAATCACCGTTATCCCAGTTTTTTCTCCAGGATGAAACCAGTGCCGGAAAAAGGTCTTCATAACGGTCTGGTCGTTCATAGTTAGATTCGCCCTGGTACCAGATTGCACCTTTTATGCCATAACCGATTACCGGATAAAGCATGCCATTGTACAGTGTAGTTGGTGTGCGGCTCACCTCTTTTATACTATCTCCTTTTGAAGGAATCTTGATTTCCGTATAAGGTTTTAAATCTTCTGGCGACATCCAGGCCTCAATAGTTGAACCACCGTAACTATCGTTGATAATCCCGACAGGCACATTTAACATTTCGCTTAACAGAGAGCCGAAATAATAGGCTGTAGCGCTAAAATTAGAAACGGTTTCTGGAGCAGCCAATTTCCAATCAGATGGCTTGCTGTTTTCTTGTCGTTCAATGATTGAGGAACGGGGAACGGTGTATAACCTGATATTTTTATTCGATGATTTTAAAATCACTTCATTTGAACCGATAATAGGCTGGCTTTTGAAACCTTTCATTGGCATTTCCATGTTTGATTGCCCGCCACAAAACCAAACTTCGCCTATCAGAATATCGGTTAGAACAAGTTTTTCGCCATCATTGAGTTCAATTTCGTATGGTCCACCTGCTGATGGGGTTGAAACTTTCACTTTCCATTTACCAGTCTGGTCAGCAGTAACGGTATAACTCTTTTTGTTCCAGGTAGTACTGATTTTTACTTTGACTGAAGGTTTGGCCAAACCCCAGATGGCTACGTTGCTTTGTTGTTGCAAAACCATGTGATCGGTAAAGATGGATGCGGGTTTAACCGTAGCAGATGCAACAAGGCCACATGCGAGGTTTAAGAAAATTAAAAGTTTTAGTTTCATTTGTTATTATTTTTCATCACTTAAGACTCCCTAGTTTTGGTTACCATATAAGAAATTTAAGTTGCATATAAGCTCAATAGTATATTTTTTGTTTCTTATTTATCGACCACCTGAGCCACCTGAGCGCATCTTAGTTTATTACCTTATAACTATTAATCGCTATAACCTTATATTTTCTTACATGTCTTATATGGTAAAACATAAATATCATCTACTCACAGGCAACCAAACCGACATTTCCGAATGGCCACGGTTTCCCCAGGTAAAGTATGGTACCAGTTTTATTTCAGTGGCTGTATTTTTATCTTCAATCGGCCTGTACAACACATTTTTCCAGTTGTTTGGCTCTCCTATTTTCACGTTACCGGTCAGACTCATCATTTCGGCACCATGGTTTCTGTTTTTACTTTAAAACGATCGGCCCAAAAGCCTTTTGTCCAGGTTACATCAGCCATATTGATACTATGTAATTTGGCATATGGAGAATTTGATGTATTCACCAAAGCTTTATCCTGTGCTTTTAAATTTCCTATTAGAAAAAGCATCGCAACAATAAATACCTGAATTAGTAAAGCCTGAGAGACAAAATATTTGTTAATATTAAGTAGCTTTTTCATTGTTCTTCTGTTTAATTGAATTTTACCAGTATAATTTATTGCCAAAAGATTTTAAATTCTGAAGCGTAGGCAATGGCCTTATCATTATTTTGTTTGTGTACTTATTTGACGCTTTTGCGGAACTTAACGGAGTTGTAATTGCTGTTTTCACTCCAGATACAAGATCAAACACCGTCTCAGTTGTCGAATTTTGCCCGTCATATACTACGCTGGAGATTTTAATCAATTGGAAACTTCCATTTTTATAGATGAATTTATGTTCAAAGCGGACATCATTTTTTTCGGAGTTCATTAATAAATATCCTCTTTCAATAAAAAAATATGGTATTGAATTCTTAGTATGTATGCCGTTTACATATTGGGGTTCAATTACGTCTGTTGAAGAGAAAACCAATTTAAATTTTTTATTGGGCTGTTGAAAAAATATTTGCAACCTCAAGGGAACGGATGCATCGATGGTATCCATTGTAATTACGGTTTTGTCAGTTAAACCATCTTTATTTAAATCGCCTTTTTCTATTCTGACCTGAACATTAAAATTATCCTTCACCTTCTTTTGTTGCGCGAAAACAACAGTTTGAACCAAAATAAGAAATAGCACAATTATTTTTTTCATTTATTTGAAATATTTAATGCTCAATTACTCTTCCACTTGTATCACTACCGGGCCTAATAATCCCGCAGGATTTAAAGGTTTACCTTCCAAACGAAAAGGTGCAGTTGTTTTGGTAATTCTTTTATTTTCAGGCAATTTTCCATCGCCAATTAAACGATTGGCCCAAGTATTGGTTACTTCAATAGTAATTTGATTTTCACCATTTTTGATGGCTTTGCTAATTTCTAAACGATGCGGAGCAGTCCACAAAGTGCCGCAGTTTATTCCATTAATTTTAACTTCTGCAATGCTGGAAAACGCTCCCAAATCAAGCCAGATTTCACCTTTAAGATCTCCATTAAAGATGAAGTTTTTGCTGTACACAGCAGTTCCGGAATAGTATTTAACCAAACTATCTGTATTTAATGTCCAATCGGTTAATTCATTAAAAATAACAGGTTTTGAGGGGCCTACATACGCCGTATCGAATTTTGCCTGCCATGATTTGGAGATATCAATGTCAGTTTTTTTGATCTTTTTTGCTTTCGCTTCCCTTAGTTGTTTTTCTTCAGTTTGCGAATTGGGCAAATAAACACCCAGCGTATCTAAAACCACAAAGATCGATTGATTTGGATACATGGTTAACTTTAAATTTGTACTGGCAATAGTGTCGTTGGGTTTATCGGGTTTAACCCAGGTATTACTTACTGCATCAAAAGTCTGCACAGATTTTTCACCCTTCCTGAAAGTTAAAAAAAGTTCTCTCTTTCTATTTTCCTGATTAGTAATAAAATAAATCTCCTTTTCTCCATCAATTCTGTGCGCATAACCTATACCCTTTGCATAATTTCCCTTAGCCTTGTCATCTGTTAAGTCGCTTACCTCTAAATCTCTTCCTAAACCTAAGGCATCAAAAGTTTCTCCGTAGAACGGTGCTTTAAAAACCTGACCTAAACCTAAATCTTTCTTATAAACTGGTCGACCATTATTTTTATAAGACTCAAAATTTCCCTCCCAAATCTCTTCTACAATATTATCAAAAATAGTTTTTTTAACTTGCTTAATTTCAGATTGATACAATGGCTTATCTCCAATAATTACTTTAGCACCAGCTTTAATCAATTCCAGCAGTTCTTTAACAGTGCGATAACTCATATACTGATAATTCGGATTCATTTTCATGTTGCCTGGTATTATCAAAATTTTATATGAGGCACCGCTTTCGAAAACCACATTACCATCTTTTACTGTTGCGGTATTTAATACGTCTGGATTAAAACTATCATAAGCGTAGCCACGTAAAGGATTTACCCAATTTTCCGGACCGGCCATGTTTGCAGAATGGGTTACACCGGAAGGAATTTGCCTTAAAGGTTCACCAATATTGGCAAGTCGTTTCTGCTCTGCTTCTACTACATCTACGCCAAAAATGCCGGGTAAGGTTTCAACCAAACGATCAGGTAATACGGAACGGCGTGGCAATTCCTCACCCGTAAAAACGGCAATATCGACAATTGGTTTACCCTGCTGAAGTAAATTTTGAGTACGTTCTGCATATTCTATCCATGCTTTTCCCGCTTTCCACCAGGTTTGGTCACGTTGGAAATATAGGCCAACCCCATCTAAAGTCATTCCTGGTTTGCGATCAGTCCAGGGGTTGTGTGTAAAAACATGATATACCAATTTATTGATCCCTAAGGCATAATTACGATCCTGTAGCGTTTTCATATTTGCCGGGTTTTCATTCCAGTCCATTCTGACTGTTGTAAAAGCCTCTGCCTGGATAATGTTTTTCCCATAAATATGTGCGCCAGAAATGGCATCCAACATATCATTTGGTTTGTCATGCGTGGGGCTATTTAACCAAAATTCGCCCATTGGGATATCGACAGTTTTGTAATGCATTAAACCATCACTCATCATGGTTGGCGCAATACTTTCGGCAGTAAAGGTTACACCTTTCTCTTTTGCCAACTTGGCAAGCGTTTTATAAAACTGGTCTACAACCAATTCTGAGATCGTTTTTCGAACATCGTAAAGGAAATTTTCGGACACGAATACATTCTCTACAGGCAATCCGGTCATGATGGGTAAATAAGGTGTTAAATCGTAGCCCCTACGCTTTAAAAATTCTGCTTTAAATACCGGCGACCAATTCTGACTGCCGCATTCCCAGCTGTCTACATGAAAAACGCTTAAAACTTTTTTAGCGATTTCTGGTCCGCCATGCTTTAATGCCTCCCCATACCAATTCTTGAACTGTAATTTTATTGCATCGGCATTAAATTTATCACATTCCAATCCTTTTCCACCGCCACCAGTTGCGTTGGTATGTCCTGTTGAAGTATGGCCAATTCTTAAGATTGTCCAATTGCCTTTCTGCGCTTTCCAGTTTAAAGTTCCGTCCTTATTTAATTTATCTGAAAGATTAATAATTTTATTCAACGGCACACATAAATTCTTAGCAATTTCAGCGTCGGTACTTCTTTTACTTACCCGCCAAACTGAACCGTTTTTACCTTCAAACTGATTAATCTTCGCTTCTGATGATAACTCCAGATTGACCAGTTTTAACGATGGTTTCCATTTGGCCGCATCCAGATCTTCTGATCCTGGTTCAGATCCCTTTTTATCATAAATAAACCTGAAAAATTTGGTTGTTGTTGGCGTAATGGAGTGTGTCACATCTTCATCGGTGTCTTGCCAGCCATGACGGGGCGCTTCCAACCTACCTATGGATCGGAAATTTTTCCCATCATCACTTACCTCGATAGCCAAACGTTGTGCCTGATAGTTATTTCCACTGACTTTAATGGTTATCGTTCTGCAGGTAAAGGGCTTCGCGAATTCATATTGAATGTAACATGGTTCATTTGAACCAAAGTTTTTCTTATTCTGTGGCTGAATGAGGCCCGTGGCATCAGCTCCATTGCTTGCCGTAATTTTTGGAATAACCGTTCTGGTAGAAAGGTTTTCCCCAAGCGGAGATGGATACGCATAAACTGCTATATCCTTATAATAATTTTCTTTTGATTCTGGTTGAGGTAAAGTGATTTTACTATTTGAATTACTGATGTTTATCTTCGACCATACCACTTTTTGCATGGAAAGTTCTGGAGTGATCCACGGTCCACCTGCTAATGCGAAACCATCACTCACATGCATACCTAATTTCAGATCTAACCGTTTTGCTTCTGTCATGGCAAATTCAACCATTTTCCACCATTCGGGTGTTAACTGAACTGCAGGTGGCGAATAAACCGGTGTTTTATCTGTACCCTGGATACTCATTAAGTAAGCACCCGCTATGCCATTTGATTTCATCGCTTCCAGGTCGGCAGTGATGCCTGCTCTGGATACCGCTCCTTTAACCCAATACCAAAATACCCAGGGCTTAGCATTTTCGTTCTGTTGTGCACCAGCATTTGACGCTAGGAAAAAGCTTGACAACAGCACAAAGACCAGAATTTTACTAAACCTCAATTTCATTTTTTTTAAAAATTTTATGGTCATGCCGAGGGTTGCTTTTTACCACGAAGCAATCTTTCTTTTCAATAGATCACTTTCACTATAAGTAGAGATAGGATTAATTTTTCACCTCGTAATGAAAGACTTATATTTATTTGTGTGCGATTTTATACCCTCTTAATCCGAAATAAAGAATAACCACAAAACATACCAGTGGAATGCTGTAACCAATCTGAATATTATCGCCATACATATCGATTAAACTTCCCATTCCAAATGGTAAAATGGCTCCGCCTACAATCGACATGATTAACCATGAAGAGCCTGGCTTGGTATCGTCGCCTATTCCCTCTATTCCTAACGCAAAAATGGTCGGGAACATAATCGACATAAAAAAGCCTATTGCACCCAGCGCATAAACTACATAAGAGCCTTTACCTAATATAGCTACCAAACACAATAAGATTGAGATTACCGCATAGATGGCGAGCAGCTTATTCGATGGCACAAACTGAAGAATCGCGGTTCCTGCAAAACGGCCAACAGTAAATAATAAACCATAAATTGCCAGATATGATGCTGCCGTTTTCTCGTCAAACCCGCCACCTTGCTGGGCCATTCTAATAAAAAAACTGGTAACACAAACCTGCGCGCCAACATAAAAGAACTGAGCAACAACAGCCCACTTTAAATGTTTGTGGCGTAGCGAACCGAAAAAACTCCCCTTTGCTTCACCATCAATACTTTTCGTTTTAATTTCCGGAAGATGAATAAAGTAGAATATTGCGGCTATAACTAATAGCACTATTCCAAGCGTAATGTAAGGCGTTTTCACCGACGCAGCCTCTTCAAGGAAGTAGTTATTTCGGCTAACTTCGGTCATCGCAGCCAGTTCCTCTTTTGTGTGCGATTTACCCGACAGGATAAACAATCCGCCAATCATTGGTGCAACCATTGCGGCCAGTCCGTTGAAAGATGCAGCAAGGTTTAATCTGCTTGTTGCTTTTGCAGGATCGCCCAATACGGCAGCATAAGGATTTGCTGAGGTTTCGAGCATGGTTAAACCGCAACCAATAATGAAAAGTGCGATCAAAAATGTGATGTACGACAGGTTATTGGCAGCTGGTACAAATAAAAATGCACCGAAAGCAAAAGCCAGCAAACCTGAGATCATGGTTGCTTTGTATCCCCATTTTTTCAAAATCATTCCGGCTGGAATAGCCATTAAAAAATAAGCGAAGAAAACAGAGGTATCAATCAACGTTGATTGTTTATTATTTAAATTACAGGCTTTTTTTAAATGTGGAATCAGAATCGAATCGAGGTTATGCGCCATTCCCCAAAGGAAAAACAAGCTGATTACGAGTATAAATGGTAACAGATACTTCTTTCCTGATGAGGGATCGCCTTCGGCTAGAATTTCTGGTTGAGTGCTGTGGTTCATTATATTTGGTTTACCCCTAAATCCCCTGGAAGGAACTTAAGATGATGGTTAATTATTTTTTCTTTACAACAAGCAGGTGGTCGCATACGAGTACCACTTCTCCGTGTTGGTTAATGATTTCTACGTGTTCGGTTACGGTGCCATATTCCGGCCTTTTGCTCTCTCCCTTTTCAGCGATCGTGATTTCTGAATGGATGGTATCGCCAATAAAAACAGGTTTTACAAAGCGCAGTTTATCATATCCTTTACTCATGGCCTCGGGATTAATTTCTGATGCGGTTAAGCCGATACCGATGCTAAAAATCATGGTTCCGTGAGCAATACGTTGTTTAAAAGGTTGTGTTGCACACCATTCGGCATCCATGTGGTGCGGAAAAAAATCGCCGGTATGCCCTGCGTGAACAACAAAATCGGTCTCTGTTATTGTGCGACCTAGCGTAACACGTTTATCCTGTAATCGATACTCTTCAAAAAATGTTGATTTGAAATACATATTTTTAGTTTCTTATAAGCGATACAATCGCTTTTTTCATACATCCTCGTTACAAACGAGGACGATTTAATTTTACAATTCCGTCATTGCGAGTTTTCGATTTTTCATCGAAACGAAGCAATTTTTCTCGCAAAACAGGTTGCTTCGAAAATCTTGAAAAATTGTTTATTTGAAATACATAGTTTTAGTTTCTTGTAAGCGATACAATCGCTTTTCTCATACATCCTCGTTACAAACGAGGACGATTTAATTTTATAATTCCGTCATTGCGAGTTTTCGATTTTTCATCGAAACGAAGCAATCTTTCTCGCAAAACAGATTGCTTCGGTAATCTTGAAAAATTGTTTATTTGAAATACATAATTTACTTTTGTTAGCGATATAATCGCTTTTCTCGTACATCCTCGTTATAAACGTGGACGATATTCTTATTTATTTAACTTCTCCTTCACTTTAACTCCTCCAATATCACTCGATTTATAAGCACTTTCTACTACTGCCATCGTTTGAATCACATCCTCGACACTGGTATGTAAAACATCGGTTGAACCTTCGTTATAACGCATTAAATTGGCCATTGTGCCGATAAAAGCTTCCGGAAACCAGGAGCCTTCCAGTTTTACAATTTCCCATTTTGGTGATTTTCCGTCTTCTATAATACAGTATTCAAAAACATCAGGTACACCGTGAGGATAATCCATAAGTAAACCAATTTTAGCTACAATTGAACCTTTGGTTCCCTCCCATTTAATATAACTTTCCTGGTGGTTTGGACCGAAATCGTGATCATGGTTAGTGTTAATTACCGCATGCATGGTATCGCCATAATCGAATAAAATGGTAGAACGGGATGATGATAAACTTTTAGCCGGATGTTTTAGTGTTTTTGCCAAAATACTTTCCGGATTACCCAAAAACGAACGGATTAAATCTACATAATGAATGCTGTGGTATTGAATTTCTAAACGCGGATGAATAATTACATGAGGGAAAATCTCCCAGGGCGTTTTAATCGTCACCCGAACTTCCATATCGTACAGTTCGCCTATTAATCCTTCATCGATCAGGTATTTTGCAGCACTAACAAATGGTGCAAAGCGCAATTGAAAGTTTATAGCTGCATTTAAGTTTTTCGACCTGCAGAGTTCAAGGATTTCCTTTGCCTGTGTAAAATTATCACCCATTGGTTTTTGGATCAGTACGGCACTTCCATCAGGTAACTGTTTTAACGTTTCGATGTATTGTTCCGGCATGATGGTTAAATCGTAAACCGCGTTTGCAGGAGCCAGCTTTACCGCCTCGGCTACTGAATTGTACACGTTCGGAATGCCGAAGGTATCTGCCAGTTTCTGTGCCCTTTCTTTGGTTCGGTTTACAATGCCGTGAACCTCAAAACCTGCAATTTTATAGGCCGGAAGATGCGCATCGGCCACAATGCCACCTGCACCTATGATGATGATGGGCTGTTTGCTTTGGGGTAATTCCGGTTTATATTTTATATCAATGCTCATTTGTCAATTTCGTTAATCTGGTTTTGCGCCATTTGGATCAATTCTTCGGTAGATTGATCTGTATTTATAGCCTGCAAAACCATCTGGTCGATTATTGCTGCAATTGCAGCCCAGTTGGCTTTTTGTGGTAACATATTGGCCACTTCATGTAAAGCTTCGAGTTTATGGTAGTATGGAATGATTTGATTGATTTCTTCATCTGTCCAGGTTGAAATCCGACAACCAATTCCGCCTTCAAAAGTGAGTTGTTTGTCTTGTTCTTTATCCAATGCAAAACGAAGAAAATCGTATGCGATATCTTTGTTTTTACTTCCCTTAGCAATCGTGTAAAGCCAGTATACGTTTAAAGAAGCTGATTTTTCATGAATGGCTGAAGGTAACAGTTCAACATCAATTTTGCCTTTCACTTTTGAATTTGCATCTACTTCACACATGGCCGCAAAACCAAACCAATTGATCATCATTGCAGCTTCACCTTGTGAAAAGGCTATTCCTGCAGCAACAGATTCGAATTGTTCCGATTTCGGATGAACAGCGGTTTTGTCGTTTACTATCTTACGGTAGAAATTAAGCCCATCAATCGCCGCTTGTGTGTTGATGTCGATGCGGTCATTTTTATCAACCAGGCTTCCTCCTCGAGTCCACAATTGCAGACAAAAGTCGAAAACGGTATTATGGCCATCAGGATAACAGGCAAAGATACTCCCGTAAAGGTTGTCCTGAGGACGGTTAAAGAACCTGGCGATCTGATGAAAATCTTCCCAGGTTTTCGGTACCTCTAAAATTTTTCCGTACTGCGTTAAATAATTGGCTTTTTCGGTCTCGTTTTCAAACAGATCTTTACGGTAAATGAAACATTCAGGGCCGTCGTGAAAGGGCAGTCCAACAACTTCCCAGCCAAAACGCTGTAAACTTAGCAGCGACTTGCCCCAACCTCTCGGAAAATCATCTGGTTTATTTTTGTTGATGTAAGGATTTAAAACTTCAAAATCATGATTATTGTATCCTTCTAAAATCCAATCGGTGCTGATGTGGGCAATATCGAAATCGCCTTTGGCTAAACCTTTTTGAGCAATGGTACTGTCGTAAAGCTCGTGTAAATCCATCACTACCGTTTCCAACTTCAGTTTACAACCTGAAACCATACAATATTGATCCCAGAATTTCTGCATGGCAGATTCAAAAGGCGCAAATTTACGAACGGCTATTCTGAAAGTTTCTATCTGGTTATGCATTTGCAGTTGTATGCTGTGTTATAAATTCTTTGATAATTTTTTCATTATCCTGGCCTAATTTAGGCGAGCCTTTTGATGAGGTAAGCAACTCACCATCAATACGGATCGGGCATCTGGTGGTTTCATATTTGTAACCATCTGCCATTTCCACTTCCTGGATCATGTTCAACACCTTAAACCCGCCGTGCGCCATTAACGCATTCCAGTTTAAAACATCGGCACACCAGATATCAGCCGGCTCCAGTATGGAAAGCCATTTTTCGGTGGTGGCCGATAGAAGATGATCGGCTAAAACAGCTTTAATCTCATCCCGTTCATCAAATGCTTCGCTCACTTCAACGTAATCTTCAAGTTGCTCACATCCAAGCAAATTGCCTAACTGTGGAATTGAACCCATCGCCAGGGCTAAATATCCGTTTTCTGTTTGATAAATCCCATAAGGAGCACCTAAATACGCGTTTGCATTGTTCTTTTTTGAGCGTTCGGGTAAGCTTCCACCATCATTCATAAAGGTGGTAATGGTTTCGAACTGAAAATCATAGGCCGATTCCATCATGCTAACCTGCACCAATCCGCCTTCATTTTTTATGGCTTTTCGATACAAACAAGCTAAAAGTCCTTGTGCTAAATGTGCGCCGGCCAGCATATCTACAATGGATAGACCCATGGCAACAGGACCGCTATCGGCATTTCCTGTTAAAGAAGTTAGACCGGTAACCGATTGTAGGAGTAAATCCTGACCTGGCTTATTTTTCCAGTCAGTAGCAGTTCCATAACCTGATATTTCACCATAAATAATTTTAGGATTTAAAGCGGTAACCGATTGATAATCGAACCCCAAGCGTTCCATTACGCCAGGGCGGAAGTTATGAATCATTACATCTGCCTTTTTTAGTAGTTGGCGAACCATTTCGCAATCTTTTTCGCTTTTTAAATCAACTTCAAAGCTTTCTTTATTTCTGTTGATGGCATGAAAAACTGATGATTCGCCATTCATAATCAGGTTCGAAGTATAAAGTGTACGGCAGATATCGCCTATACCCAAACGTTCAATTTTGATTACGCGGGCGCCCATGTCGGCCAGGCGCAAACCTGCTGATGGGCCAGAAAGAAACTGGCTAAAATCGATAACTAAATAATCTTCAAGCGGTAGCATAATTTTATTTTTTAAATTTCGCACTACGTCATTGCGAGGCACGAAGCAATCTTTTATCGGTCGTCATTCCCAACTCGATTGGGAATCGTAATGCAATAAGCCTTAAGATTCCCGCCTGCGCGGAAATGACGACTATTTTTATTCATTCAATTCAAACTCTTTATTAATCTCTGCCGTATTTCCCCCAAGTTTTGGTGCGGCTTTACTAGCAAATAATTTTTCGTTATCCAAACGGATCGGGCTCACGGTTGTCTTTATTGTTTTGCCCCCAACTAAATTCAGTTGCTGCTCAATGTCCAGTTTTTTATAGGTATTTAAAGCTGTTGCCTTTTGATAATTCAGTACTTCTGCGCACCAGATACCGTGACTTTCCAAAAGATCAACCCAATGTTTTGTATTTTCCTTTTTAAACGTTGCTGCCAAACGAACAATTAACTTATCGCGGTTTTCGAAAGCCGATCCTGCTTCTACATAGAGATCAGTAATATCACAATTAATGATTGCACAGATATTTGGCAGGTTGCCCATGGCCATGGCAATATAACCATCGGCAGTTTCATACATCCCATAGGGTGCACTTAAATAAGCATGCGCACTTCCTTTTGCTCCGCTTCTATCGGGCAATTTACCGCCATCATTTAAGTAGGTGGTTAATACTTCAAACTGTACATCTAAAATGGATTCCAGCAAACTCACCTCAACCAACACACTTTTATTGGTTTTTGCCCTTTTGATTAAAGCGGCCATAATACCTTGCGCCAAATGGTTTCCGCACATAATATCAGAAACAGAAAGGCCAAATGGAACGGGCCCGTCTACGTCAACTCCTGATAAAAAAGTAAGACCTGAAACAGATTGAACCAATAAATCCTGCCCTGGCTTGTTTTTCCACGGGCCTTCGTTGCCATAACCGGTGACCATACCATAAACAATTTTAGGGTTCATCTTTCGAACTGTTTCATAATCCAGACCAATTTTCTCCATCACACCAGGACGGAAATTATGTGTCATTACATCGGCTTTGCTGATTAGTTTTTTTAATCTTTCTAAATCATCCGGATTTTTTAAATCGGCGGCATAACTTTCTTTATTCCGGTTGATGGTATGAAAAAGCAGGCTATCTTCATCCACAAAAAGATTCTTGATGGATAAAGATCTGCAAGCATCGCCTGTTTTTGGCCGTTCGATTTTAATCACACGGGCACCCAGATCGGCCAGTTTTAAACCAGCTGATGGTCCTGCCAAAAATTGACAAAACTCTAAAACCAAAAGTCCTTCCAGCGGCCTGTTCATGATAACACTAAACTTTTAGATTGCAGATATAATTTATTCATGGCTGTTAAAACCTGAATTTCATCTCCACCATTTATTAAATAATCTCGAACAACATCACCTGCATGGTCTTGAAAATACATGGAGCCATGGTAACGCGGACGGAGAAATGCCCTTTGTAAAGCCGGTAAGGTATTTGAAAAATAATGCTGACTCTGGCGATTGACTTCTTCGTTTTTCCAGGCTGCTAAATGCCCAGATTGACCACCGCTTTCAAAAAATAAGGTAGCTTGACAAGCTGGTGAACCTACAAATTCGACATATTTGGCAGCCATCTCCAATGCTTCGCATTTAGCAGAAATGGCTAAACCAGTTCCGCCTAATGTGCTTCTCAGATTGGTTTTGCCATCTAAAGAAATCATATCGTGAAAATGCAAGGTTTTGCGTGCATAACCGTTACGCGAGTAGTTTGAATAGCCATAAGCGAAAGGGCAATACGCAATTTCGTCGTTTAAAGTCATCGCTTCATACACCTGAATGGGGTTTCTGTTGAAATTGGCTTTATCCATTTTTGAAGCCAATTCCCGGTACATTTTCAAAACCTTAACACCTGTTTCAGTGGAAACCACTTCCTTTTCATTTTGGCAAGGATCTTCTCCTAAGGAACAACAAAGCGTATAAAAATTCATTAAAACATCAATGGGAATGCCCGCAAAGGCGACTAAACCTTTATCGGCAAGTACTAATAAATCATCAAAAGATTGAGGTAGTTGTAATCCTTTCTCAGCAAGTAAATCAGGTCTTGAGGCGGCTACAGGAGCTGCCGCATCTATTGGTAAAGCCCATAAATGGCCCTCATAGAAGTAACTTTCGTAAGATTGTCCAACAGAATTTTCTTCCTGATCTTTTAAATATTCTGGAGAAAGGTAAAGGTTCAAAGGCACAATTGATTTTGTTTTTGCAGCAAAACCTGCCCAGGGATGATCGATCACCAAAAGATCAAATCGTTCTGCCAATTCCTGAATTGAAAAATCGGCAAATTGCTGCAAACTTCTTTTCTCCCAGGTGATGTTTACATATGGGTGTAATTCCGAAAATCGCTGCGCCGTAGCCACCATCGGCAAAAGCCCACGGCTGTGGTTCCAGGTTATTCCTTTTAAATTAATCGTCTTCTCCACTTTATTTTCATCTAATGGTTGGTGTCTCCACCGACCATGTTATTTTATTATTCTAAAATTGTGGTTCGTGAAGACACGAACCATGGCCATTCTTCGCGGCCACTTTTCTCATTATTTACCAGTATTAATTATGATCGAAGACGACATCAAACCAGCTGATGAAGCTGTTAATTTTATGGTTCCCGTTTTTTCTGTTGACTGCACTATGGCTAAACATAAACCATGAAAAGCCTTGCGGTAATTGGCTTTGAAAGGCTCTAAACTTGCCTGAAAGCCATTATCAACGCCAGCAATAAAGCCAACCCCATCCACTTTAAAATCAACCAGATTATCAGCATCCGGCACTACATTTCCGGCAGCATCTAAAATGCGGACAGTAACGAATGACAGATCTTTACCATCGGCTTTGATATTTTTCCGATCGGCTATTAATTCAATTTTTGCCGGCTCTCCTGCGGTTTTAACTTTTCGAACTAAAACATCTTTCCCGTTTTTGCGAGATACCGCTTTTAATGTTCCGGGCTCAAAAGGCACCTTCCAAAGCACATGTAAATCATCGCCTTGTTTTGATCTTTTACCTAAGGATTTCCCATTCAGGTAAAGTTCTACTTCATCTGCATTGTTGTAATAAGCCCATACTTCAACTGATTTTCCTTGCTTCCAGTTCCAATGGGGTAAAATGTGCAATACTGGTTTGTTCGTCCATTCGCTTTGATACATGTAGTAGGAGTCTTTCGGGAAACCTGCTAAATCGACAATACCGAAATAAGAACTTCTGGCGGGCCAGGGATATGGTAGTGGCTCGCCAAGGTAATCGAAACCGGTCCAAACAAATAAACCCGATACATGATCGTATTTTTTAGCTGCTGCCCAGGTTTCTTCATGTGTAGAACCCCAATACGCCGAAACATTATCGTAAGCAGATGCCGACCATTCTTTATTACCTTCTGTAAATTTGGTTTTACCATCTTTCGGCCAACGGCGGATGGTATCGGCTGTATCGTAAAACCCCCTTGTTGCTAAACCGGAAGTAGTTTCTGTTGCTAAAAACTTAACACCCGGATAATTTTCAGGGAAATCTTTATACAGTTTATGGTTGTAGTTTAATCCATAAATATCAAGTACATTGGCCTGGTAGATAAAATTCTTTTCGGCTTTTGTTTCGGTTAGTGCTGAAATTACCGGACGGGTTTTGTCCAGATTTTTAACAATACCCACCAATTCTTTTGTAATTGCCACACCTGTACTATCGAACTGCTCACGGATTTCATTACCGATACTCCAAAGAATAATAGATGGGTGGTTACGATCGCGTTTAATCATTTCCTCCAAATCGCTTTTGTGCCATTCTGGAAAATTGAGGTGGTAATCGTTTTTGGTTTTCTTTTTCACCCACATATCAAAAGCTTCATCCATCACCAGGAAGCCCATTTTGTCGCATAGATCTAAAAATTCAGGAGCTGGTGGATTATGAGCGGTACGGATGGCATTCACCCCCATCGCTTTCATAATTTCTAATTGACGTTCCATTGCACGCACATTTACTGCAGCGCCTAAAGCACCTAAATCGTGGTGCAAGCAAACACCCAAAATTTTCATTGCTTTGCCGTTTAATGAAAATCCTTTTTGTGCATCGAAGTTAAAATCGCGGATTCCAAACGGCGTGATATAAGTGTCGATAATTTTTCCATCGTCTTGCATAATCGCTGTAACCAGTTTATACATAACCGGCCGTTCAACCGACCATAATTTGGGATTTGCAATGTCCAAACCATTTGTAACCAACTTAGAATTGTTTTGATCAACCGACATCGGCCATTGCCTTTGTGCGATTTTCAATCCTTTGTTGTCGAAAATGGTAGTCAGGATTTTATAATTGCCCTTTACTTTGAATTTATTTTCGAGTTCGATATCAACAGCGATTGATGCCAGGCTTTCACCAGCAGATAAAATCCTGTTTTCAATGCTCTGACCTTTATCTCCACTTATAACAGTAGTTTTCACAAAGACACCATTGCGTTTTATTGAAACTGCTGCAGCTGAGGTTAGCCATACATTTCTATAAATCCCTGAGCCGGAATACCAACGCGAATCAGGTTGTGCAGAATTATCGACCTTAACCGCAATACTATTTTTTCCAGCTTTTAAAAATTTACTGATCTCGTAAGAAAAAGAGCTGTAACCGTAAGGTCTTTTGCCCAGATATTGACCGTTAATCCAAACCTCACTGTTTTTATATACGCCATCGAATTCGATGTTGATTAGTCTGTTTTTAAAATTAGCGGGAGCTGTAAATTCCTTTCTATACCAGCCAATGCCAGTGGGTAAACCTCCACCTTCAGGTTTCGCGGGATTTTTCTCATCAAATTTACCTTCAATGCTCCAATCGTGTGGTAAAGTGAGTTTTCTCCATTTCAGGTCGCTAAATGAGGATGATTTTGCATTTGGCTCATCACCTAAGAAGAATTTCCAATCTTTGTTGAAGCTAATTCTGGTGCGGGGTTCAGGAACGGCATAAACTCGGAAGGTCGTCATTGCAGCGTAAGAAGCAATCTTACTACTATGGGTGGGTTTTTCTTCCGCATTAGGGTTGCTTCCCTGAAAAGTTGAAACAGGGAGTTCCTCGCAATGACTTGATGCACATCGTTTTGATGATTGCATTTCCCAACTTAAACCCGGCGATTGTACATCAATTCCGATCGGATTATTGCGATATTTACAATCCAATTGAGCAACCTTAAGATCTTGTGCAAAAAGCGGAATGCTTAACAGGTAAAGCCAGGAAAAGATTAAGAGTTTACTCATCATTTAATCTACACCATTTCGGCGTTTGCTTAGGTTTATAAATGGTTATCAGCAATATAATTCCTGGAGAAATAAATTATCAATTCTTTTGAATTAAGCCTTTTAAATTCCGTAACTTTAAATTACCATCTCTAATTCAAATATAAATGTTTTTTTTAAATATGAAAACATATATTCGTATTTAAATTATGCAAAATCTACTGTTGTATAAATAAGAAAGCATTTTGTATGTTTGAAATTGTAAAAAATACGCTACAGCCAAATTTAAACCCGTATGAACGAAAAAGAATCGAAGTACCAGGCCCCTGCTTTGGATAAAGGACTTGATATATTGGAATATCTATCAGCACAATCTATCCCGTTGTCTCAAACTGAAATTGCAATCGGTATTGAGAAAACACCTAATGAAATATACAGGATGTTGATGAGTCTGGAAAGTCGGGGTTACATTTTGCGCGATGAGGTTTCGGGTAAATACAGGCTATCGCTAAAACTTTTTTACCTTTCACACCGGCACTCACCTATTGATGAGCTTCGTAAAGCTGCACAGTTTCCGTTGGAAGAACTGGCTAATACCATTCGCCAATCGTGCCATTTAAGTATTTTATACATGAACCAGGTCATGGTGATTATCCATGCCAAAAGCCCTGGCCCAATTGCACTTTCTATTGAAGAAGGTAATTTATTTCCGTTGCCATTAACCGCATCAGGCAAGGTTTTATTGGCCTATATGCCCGATACTGAGCGTATAACGACCTTAAAAAACAATACAATTTTCAAGAAATATGCCAAACCACAGCAAGAAGATTTCTTAAGTTCTTTAACGGATATTCAGCAAACGGGTTCTTATTTTAAAAACAGCGATTCGGTTTCGGGTGTTACCGATATTTCACTACCCATTGGTATCGAAAGTAATAATGGCATTATTGCCTGTTTAACCATTTCGATGTTAAATGCGCTAAATGTAGATCAGACGATTGCCAATGATGTGATTCTTGCCGAGGCCTACAAATGCGTTAAAAAGATTGAGCAAAGGATTGGGGTTTAACCCCCACCCCCCTAGAAGGGGGCTTTGACCTTCTAATCGTTAATATAACTGCCAACTGATTTGGGCGTTACCCAAGCTGCGCAAGGGTCCGGGCTTTGCAGGGCTGCGCTTCGCTCCGGTACCGATGAAACCTGTGAAACAAGCAAACATACCATAATTAAATAAAAACAGATGCTTAATCGGTACTGAACCCTTACAATCCCTAACGCGGGATTTTGTCTAGGTAAGCTATTGAGCGATTTAGTGTTTAGCCAAAACAACTGAGTTTTGTTAAATAAACCTGATAGAACGGAAAGCCCGGAG